>NZ_SOGZ01000023.1:0-47883 GCF_004403145.1 Cryobacterium sp. TMT1-62
CGCCGCGCGGGACCCGCTGGCTGACCGCCTTCGCGACCGGGGCCATCGCCATGACGGCCCTGCCCGCGATCGCGGTGCTCGTCGGCGCGCTCATCGTCGGGGCGTCCATCAGCGACGCTGCGACCCTGGCCGACGCGGCCGGGCGGGCCGCCCTGGCCACCCCGCTCGCGGTCGTGGCAGCCGGGCTGGTCTACGCGCTGCTGGTGCTCAGCTCCGTTCGGCTGCTCGGTGTGGGCCTGCGGGAGGGGTACTACCCTGTGCGCAGCCGGATCGGCTGGCAGGTCTGGATGACCGAGCGAATCCTCGACGGCGCCCGAACGCTCCTGTTCCCGATCTACGCGAGCCTGGTCACCCCGATCTGGCTGCGCCTGCTCGGCGCTAAGGTGGGCGCCGGCGTGGAAGCCTCCACCGTGCTTCTCATCCCCGCCCTGACGACCATCGCCCCGGCCGCGTTTCTCGCCGACGACACCATGGTCGCCTGCTATGAACTCGGCGGCGGCTGGCTGCACATCGGGCCGGCCAAGATCGGCCGCCGGGCGTTCCTCGGCAACAGCGGCATGGCGGGTGCGGGCCGCACGGTGCCGCGCAACGGGCTCGTCGCGGTGCTCTCCTCCACGCCGCGCAAGGCGAAACGCGGGTCGTCCTGGCTGGGCAACCCGCCCGAACGGCTGCGCCGCACGGTGACGGATGTCGACGAGGCCCGCACCTTCCACCCACCGGCCCGGCTCGTCACCTGGCGGGCGCTGTGGGAGATGCTCCGGATCATCCCGGTCATCGTCACGGTCCTGATCGCCCTCGGCGTGCTCGTCGCCCTTGATGCGCTCTGGCTCACGATCGGCCTGGGGTGGACGATCGTGCTCTCGGGTCTGGTGCTGCTGGCCGCGGGGGCCGTCGCCGCCCTGGTGACCACGGCCGCGAAGTGGTTGCTGGTGGGCCGGATCGACGCTACGGAACATCCGCTCTGGTCGTCGTTCATCTGGCGCAACGAGGTGTCGGACAGCTTCGTCGAGATGGTCGCCCGACCCTGGTTCGCGGCGAAGGCGGCCGGCACGCCGGCGCTCGCCGTGTGGCTTCGCACTCTCGGCGCGCACATCGGGTACGGCGTGTGGTGCGAGACCTACTGGCTGCCGGAGGCGGACCTGGTGAGCATCAAAGACGGTGCGACCGTGAACCGGGGCTGCGTGGTGCAGACGCACCTGTTCCACGACCGCATCATGCAATTGGACCGGGTCACCCTGGCGGCGGGCGCCACGCTCGGGCCGCACAGCGTGATTCTGCCGGCGGCCGACATCGAGGAGGGCGCCACTGTGGGGCCTGCCTCGCTGGTGATGCGCGGGGAACGCGTGCCGGCCGGGTCGGTGTGGTCGGGCAACCCCATTTCGCCGTGGCGCAGTCTGCCATGGCAGACTTGACGCCCACCATGCCTCGCACCCCACCGCCCTCAGGCCCCGCTCAGAGCCCGGCCAAGCGCCTCACCCCGCTGCCGCCCAGATCCGCGCTCGGCCCGGCCGGCGTTCGAGGGGCCGCTCCCACCCACGGCGCCGCCACCGCGGGCGACCCGTACCTGCCGGGCAACGGAAACGGCGGTTACCTCGCCCTGCACTACGACCTGAACCTCGACTACCGGGTGACCACCAACCAGTTGCGGGCCACAGCCACCGTGCAGGCCCGGGCATCGATGAGGCTGGACCGGTTCAGCCTCGACTTCGATGGTCTCACTGTGGACCGGGTCACCGTCGACGGGGTGCGGGCGTTGAAGGTGAGCCAGAGCGCGCGCAAGCTCACCATCACGGTGGTGGCGACGATCGAGGCCGGGGCTCTGTTCGAGGTGATCGTGCGGTATCGCGGCGCGCCGCATCCGTTGAAGAGCATCTGGGGCGAGGTCGGCTGGGAGGAACTCGACGACGGCGTGCTCGTGGCCGGCCAGCCGACCGGGTCGGCGTCGTGGTTCCCCTGCAACGACCACCCCAGCAACAAGGCCTCGTTCCGCATCCGGGTCAGCTGCGAGGACCCCTACACGGTCGTGGCGAACGGTACGCTGATCGCGCGCACGACGCGGTCTGGCCGCACCAGCTGGACCTACGAGGTGAAGGAGCCGATGGCTACTTACCTGGCCACGGTGCTGATCGGCCGTTACCGGCGCACCGACGCCGCCGCCGCCCCGGTGGCCCAACGCATCTTCTTCCCGGCAAACCTCGCCCGCGAGGTGGCGGTGGACTTCGCCCGACTTCCGGAGATGATCTCCCTCTTCGCCGACCGCTTCGGTCCCTACCCGTTCGACGCCTACTCGGTCGTTGTCACCGACGACGAGCTGGAGATCCCGCTCGAGGCCCACGGCCTCGCCATTTTCGGTCGCAACCACGTCGACGGTGCGCACGGCAGCGACCGGCTGATCGCCCACGAACTGGCCCACCAGTGGTTCGGCAACAGCCTGACCGTCGTGCGGTGGCAGGACATCTGGCTGCACGAGGGGTTCGCCTGCTACGCCGAGTGGCTGTGGGCGGAGGCCGGCGGTGGACCAACGGCCGATGCGAGTGCCGCCGTGCACCGGACCGAGATCGAGGCCCTGCCGCGGGACATCGTCGTCGGCGAACCGGGGCCGCACGACATGTTCGACGACCGGGTCTACAAGCGCGGCGCCCTGGCCCTGCACGCGGTGCGCCGGTCGCTCGGCGACGACGCCTTCTTCGGCGCCGTGCGCGCCTACACGCGGGCGCGCCGTCACGGTTCCATCACTACCGAGGACCTTGTGGAGTTCCTTTCCGTGCACACCGATAGCGGTGAAATTCGCCGGATCGTCGACCGCTGGATCTATCGGAGCGCCCTGCCCAAGCTCTAGGCGAGGTTGGCTGGTCCAGCCGACCGACCCTCCCGCCCGGCGTCGAACCGATACGACGGAGATTCTCTCGAATGAGAGTCATTTTCCGGTTTTTGAGCCCCTTTCGGCCAGAATCTCCGTCGAATTCGTTCGGGGCGGAGTGCTGTACGGCGGTCTCGGACTCAACCGGCTAGGCCGGACCATTCAGGTGGTGACGGATGTCCGCATTCGACACGATATGCACGGTCGGTCCGTCCGCGGCGCGCCTGCCCTCGCCGAGAACGGCCACCGTGCCGACTAGCACCGTGCCGACGAACGCCGTGCCCACGTACTCGGCACCCATGAGCGCCGCGCCCGGGTCGAAGTCGCGAAGCCCAATCGCGTCGACGTCAACGTCAACGTCGGCTCCGCGCCAGGCGTCGAGGCGCGGCGAGCCCCGGCCGCCGCCGCCCGGCAACGAGACGGTCAGGTTGCGCGGGTCCACTCGGAGCCCGTCGCCCGTGCACTTCAGCACCGCCTCCTTCGCGGTCCACAACCGGGCCCGCGCGCGTGCGGTTTCGGCGGCGCCCGCGGCGGCGCCCGCGGTGGGGGCCGACAGCCTGGCCAGGGCGGTGAGCTCCGCCTGCCCGAGCGCGACCGCATCGAACCCGGCCCGGGAGACGTCCGCGACGCTCTCGATGTCCACCCCGACCGGGCCGAGGAAGGTCAGGGCGAACGCGACGCACCCGACGGCGCGACTGAGGCTGACGTGCAGCGGGCGGGTCCCCGTCCCGGCCCCGGGCGACACCGCCACCAGCGGCCGGCCGTGGTCCCGGCCGCCGCAGTGCGGACAGTCTCGCTCGATGCGCACGAGGCGCGAATCAACGCCGAGCGCCCAGGCAGCCGCGGCCGCCAGGAACCGCCGGTCGTCGGCATCCGTGGACCCGCGGGGAGCGACGACGATGAAGACGTCGCCGGCTCGCTCAGGGTTCACGACCCCCAACCTATCTTCCCCGCGCGTGCCCGGTCAGTGCGTGTGCCCGGTCAGTGCGCGAGCCCGCTCAGCGGGCGGCCCGTCCGGTGCGACACTGGTAGCTGTTAGCTAAGGAGAGCGCGCGTGGCACTGATCGACAACGCTGTATATGTGAAGGGCCGCCGGGCCGCGAACCCGACGACGCTCGACGAGACCTATGAGGTGATGAAGGCCCACCAGGGCTTCGCCTGGATCGGGATGTACCGGCCCTCACCCGACGAGGTGCGCTCGGTCGCGGCCGAATTCAGCCTGCACCACCTCTCGGTCGAAGACGCGCTGAAGGGCCACCAGCGGGCGAAGCTGGAACGCTTCGACGACATCCTCTTCGTCGTGCTGCGTCCGGCCCGCTATCTCGACCAGGAAGAACGCGTCGAGTTCGGCGAGCTGCACGTTTTCGTGGGCCCGGACTTCGTGGCCACCATTCGCCACGCCGAGTCGCCCGACCTCGCGCAGGTGCGCGAGCGCATGGAGAAGACGCCGGAGCTGCTGGCCCTCGGGCCGGAGGCCGTGCTCTACGCCATCCTCGACCAGATCGTCGACGAGTATGGGCCGGTCGTCGCCGGGTTGGAGAACGACATCGACGAGATCGAGGACCAGCTCTTCGACGGCGATCAGGCCGTCGCCCGGCGCATCTACGACCTCTCCCGCGAGGTCATCGAGTTCCAGCGTGCGACGCAGCCGCTCGTGGGCATGCTGGAGTCGTTGCAGAAGGGCTTCACCACCTACAACGTCCCCGCGGAGCTCAGCCACCACCTGCGTGACGTGCTCGACCACACCCTTCGGGTTGTCGAGCGCGGCGATGCGTTCCGCCAACTCCTCGACAATGCCCTCACTGTGCACAGCACCCTTGTGACCCAGCGCCAGAACGAGGAGACCCGGCGGTTGTCCGAGACCAGCCTCGTCCAGAGCGAAGAGGTCAAGAAGATCTCGAGCTGGGCGGCCATCCTCTTCGCGCCCACGCTCGTGGGCACCATCTACGGCATGAACTTCACCCACATGCCCGAGCTCACCTGGGTGTTCGGCTACCCGTTCGCACTCGCCCTCATGCTCGCGATGGGCGTCGGCCTCTACGGCGTCTTCAAGAAGAACGGATGGCTGTAGCCGGCGCCGGCTGGGCAGCACGCCAGGCATCGACCTCGGCAGTCAGGGCCGCCTTCTCCCCGTTCGTCAGGAACGACGCCTCGATCCCGTTCCGGGCGAGCAGGGCCAGCCGGTCCGGTCCCAGGCCGAACTCCGCATCGACCGCGGCCAGGTTGTCGTCGATGTAGCCGCCGAAGTAGGCCGGGTCGTCGGAGTTGATGCAGGCGAGCAGCCCGCGGTCGAGCATCCGCACGATGGGGTGGTCGGCGAGGGTGTCGATCACGCGCAGTCGCACATTCGAGAACGGGCAGACCGTGAGCGGGATGCGGTCCCGCACAAGCCGGTCAAGCAGCACCTCGTCTTCCAGGCTGCGGATGCCGTGGTCGACGCGTTCCACCCCGAGCAGGTCGAGGGCCTGCCAGACGTAGTCGGGCGGTCCTTCCTCGCCCGCATGCGCCACCAGGCGCAAACCGTTCTCGCGGGCCAGAGCGAAGACCTCGGTGAAGAGCTCCGGGGGATAGCCGACCTCGGCCGAGTCCAGCCCGATGCCATCGATCGGCACCCCACCGGCGAGAATCTCTCGCAGGATCTGCAGGGCCTCGGCGGGTGGACGGTCCCGGAGGAACGTCACGATCAGCTTCGTGCTGATGCTCCACTCGTCGACCGACCGGTCCAGGGCGTCGCGCACCCCCGCCAGGGCGGTGACCAGCGGGACGCCCCGGCTCGTGTGCGCCTGCGGGTCGAAGAAGAGCTCCGCGTGCCGCACCCCGGCCGTGCGGGCGCGTGCCAGGTAGGCGCGGGTCAGGTCGGTGAAGTCGATCCGTTCGCGCAGCACGTCCAGGGCGCGGTAGTAGAGGTTCAGGAACGACTGCAGGTCGGCGAAGTCGTACTGGGCGCGCAGCTCCGCCAACGACGCCCACGGCAGAGTCACCGCGTTCCGCGCGGCCAGCTCGAAGAGCAGCTCCGGTTCGAGGGTTCCCTCGATGTGCAGGTGGAGTTCGACGAGGGGGAGTTTCATTGCACCATTCTCGCCGAGGCGAGCCGAATCGCTGACGGCCGCACGCGCATCCGGAAGCCCCGTTTTGAGACAATTCGGGGCTGAATCCGCGCAATTCCGGGCCGCCTGCCGCGGAATCGGAGGGATTTGGCTTATGGTGTCGAGTGTGTGGCGCCTCGATAAGAAACTAGATGACGACGGCATCCTGACGGAGATTCAGGATGCTCCGCCCACCGACCCGCACGATTCCGCGGCTCCGCACGCGGTCAGCTTGGGCGATCCGTCCCTCACCGTGGGCAATGTGGCCGACCCGGTCTGGCAGCGCTGGCGCGACGAACTCGCCGAAGTGGGCGGGCGTTCCCCGCTGCTGCACTTCAGCGACGGACCCCGCACGCGGATCGAACTGAGCGCCACCCATCCGGGCGGTCTGCCCCAGTTCATCACCGGCAAGACGGCTCTGCTCTCCAACCTGATCCGCGACGAGCTGGCACTGCGCAACGCGCGGCTGGCGGCCGGCGAGATCACCCAGAAGGGCATCGAACTGCGCTCCATGCGCGGCATCGAATCGGTTCACCTGGCCATCGGCCTCGCCGAGTGGCGCCACAACGATGTGGACTACAGCGCTCCCGTGCTGCTGCGCCCCCTCGCCATCCGCCGCTACGGCCGCGATTTCGAACTCAAGCTCAAGGGCCAGCCGTTCCTCAACCCGGAACTGGCCCGCGCGCTGAAGGACCAGTTCGAGATCGTTCTGGATGCGGATGCGTTCGTGGCGTTGGCCGTCACCAACGGCGCCTTCAAACCGCAGCCCGTGATCGACCGGTTGCGCGGCCTCACCTCGCACCTGCCCTGGTTCAACGTGGTACCGCGCCTCGTGGCCTCCGTGTTCGCCGACGTCGGCCGCGCTCTCGCCGCCGATGCGGCCAACCTAGACCATCCGCTGCTCGACGCGATCGGTGGCAACACCAACGCCCGGCGCGCCATCGAGACCGCCTACAACCCGGTCGTCCCGCTCGGCCAGGATTCCCGGCCACCGGCCACCGACATCCTTCTGCTTGACGCGGACTCCGAGCAGGAGAACGTCGTCGCGCAGATCGCGGCCGGCAACTCGCTCGTCGTGAAAACCCTTCCCGGCACCGGCGGCACGCAGACGATTGTGAACGCGATCGGCTCGCTTATCGCTCAGCACAAGCGCGTGCTCGTCGTCAGCGCCCGCCGTTCCAGCCTCGACGGTATCGCGCACCGCTTGGTGCAGGTCGGGCTGCCCGGGGTCGCCGTGACCCCGCGCACCCTGCGACGGGACCTGATCCAGGCGATCACCCGCAACGAGAAGGCCACCCAGCCCATGGTCGGCGACGTCGACGACGCGCTTGTGCGCCTGCGCAAGGTGCTACTCGACTACCGGTCGGCGCTCACCCGCCGCGACCCGGCGCTCGGGGTGTCCCTTCTCGACGCCCTCGGAGAGTTGGCACGCCTCGCGCAGCTGCCCTCACCTCCTTCGACCACGGCCAGGCTCGACCGGCGCGCGCTCGAACGCCTGGCGCAGGGTCGGCCGGCCGCCGCCGCCACCCTGATCAAGGCGGCTGCACTCGGTGAATTCCGCTACGGACCGGGCGACTCGCCCTGGTACGGAGCCTCCTTCTCCTCCACCGCGGACGCCTCGGCGGCGCACCAGTTGGCCAAACGGGTCAACCAGATCGAACTCCCACGCCTGCTCGAGCGTGCCGCCGGACTCGTCGGCCAGACCCGACTGCGACCGTTCGAGACCATCGCCGAGCTCGGCGTCTACCTGCGGCTGCTGCTCGACATCCGGGAGACGCTCGACAAGTTCCAGCCGGCCGTCTTCGACCGGTCCCTGACCGAATTGATCTCCGCGACCGCGTCCCGCCGGGAGTCGCCCGAGATGACCGGCGCGAACCGTCGCCGTCTGCGCAAGCTCGCTGTGGAATACCTGCGCCCCGGCGTGCACGTGAGCGACATGAACGAGAGCCTGCGCCGCATCCAGCAGCAGCGCACCCTGTGGCAGCGCTTCGTAGTCGCCGGCGTCACCCCCGAGGTGCCCGTGGGCATCTCGGATGTGCACGTGGCCTACCAGCGCGTCTCGGAAGACCTCGCGAGCCTCGACGTTCCGCTCGGAGCGGCCGGAACCACGCGTCAGCTGTCGAACCGCCCGGTGAAGGAGCTCATCTACACGATCTCCGGCCTGGCCGCCGAGAGCGAGGTGCTGGCGAACCTACATGAGCGCACCGCGCTGCTCGCTACCCTGCGCGAACACAATCTCGACCCGCTGATGACCGACCTGGCCCAGCGCCACGTGTCCGAGAGAGACGTCGCCGACGAGCTCGAACTCGCCTGGTGGCAGTCCGTGCTCGAGACCATGCTCAGCGGCGACAAGGCCCTCCTGAACGCCAACACGCAGGTTCTCGACCGGCTCGAGGCCGACTTCCGCCTGGTCGACGAGGCGCACGCCTCGACCACCGGGCAGCTCCTCGCCTGGCTGCTCGCCGAGACCTGGAAGATCGGCGTCGTCGACTGGCCCGAAGAGGCCGACAACCTCAGGCGCCTGCTGCGCGCCGACCGGGCCACCCCCACCCGCCTGCACAAGGCCGCCCCGCACCTGGGCCGCGTGCTCGCCCCGGTCTGGCTGGCCTCGCCCTACGAGGTGGCGGCACTCGCCGACCAGATGAGCTTCGACACCGTCCTGCTCGTCGACGCCGGCGCCACCACTCTGGCCGAGAACGTCGGCGCCATCCGTCGCGGCCGGCAGATCGTCGCGTTCGGCGACCCGGTCACGCAGACACCGTCGTCGTTCGAGACCGGCATCACGGCCGCCGCCGACGACCGCGTCGAGCAGGAGACCAACGTCGACGCCCTGCACGCCGACTCGGCCCTGGCCCGCCTCGGCGAGCTGCTGCCGACCCTCACCCTGACCCGCAGCTACCGCGCTGGCGGCGAAGACCTCGCGGAACTCGTCAACCACCGTTTCTACGGCGGGCGCATCGACTCCCTGCCCTGGGCGGGCAGCTACCTCGGGCACGGCAGCCTCACCATCAACTACGTGGCCGGCGGGCACGGCATGCCCGACGCCGACTCCGGGGCCGTGGAAAGCGTCGACGCCGAGGTGGCCAAGGTCGTCGAACTCGTCATGGACCACGCCGTCAAGCGCCCGAAGGAATCACTCATGGTCATCACGGCCAGCGCGCGGCACTCCGTGCGTGTGCACCAGGCCGTGCTGTCCGCCTTCTCCAAGCGTACCGACCTCTCCGACTTCATCCTGAAAGACCGGGCCGAGCCATTCACTGTGCTCACCCTCGAGCAGGCCGTGGCGCAGAGCCGCGACCGGGTGATCTTCTCCATCGGCTACGGCCGCACCCCGCACGGCCGTCTCCTGACGAACTTCGGTTCGCTCGGTGAACCGGGCGGCGAGCGGCTGCTTGCCATCGGCATGACCCGGGCCCGCCGGGCCATGGACATCGTTTCCTGCTTCCGCCCCTCCGACATCGACGAGGATCGCCAGCGCCACGGCATCCTCGCGCTCTCCCAGGTGCTCAGCGAGACCGAGGCGCGCCGCAACGAGGCCCAGGTTCCCGACGCGAGCGAGGCGATGCTGGTCGACCTGGCCCGCCGCCTGGAACGCCTTGGCCTCACCGTGTCGCTCGGCCACCGCGGCAAGCTGGCCCTCGCCGGCTCGCACGCGGGCCGTGCCGTCGTCGTCGAAACGGATGCCGTCGTCGGCCGGTCGAGCTTGCGCGAGTCCCTGAGGCTCCGCCCCGAAGTGCTGCGCCGCCTCGGCTGGCACTACCTGCGGGTGCATAGCTTCGAACTCTTCAGCAACCCGGACGCGGTGGCCGCCCGCGTGGCGGCACTCGTCGGCCTGTCGGTGCCGCCGGCGGCTGCCGGATCCTCCGCGCATGGCTCGGCCGCGCCTGGTACGACGGGGCGTGGTTCGACGGCGCCCGGTTCGTCGGGGCGTGGTTCGACGGGGCCTGGTTCGTCCGGTCCGGTGCGCCGACCCGGTGCCTGAGCGCGACGCACCCGAGCGGGATGGTCTCGACAAGCTCGACCACCGGGATAAGGTCGGCCACCGGGACGCATCCGTCGTTCCCCGGCAGTCCGTCGTCAAATCGGCCGGCACGTCCCGGCGTGCTCGGCTGACGCCCGCGCCCGACACCGACCCCGATCCGCACCCACCGGTTCTGCGCGAGGAGGGCGGCATCGTGCCCGCCGATCCCGCCGGACCGGGCACCCGCGGCGTCAACGACGAACGGCTCCGTCAGGACCGCCCGCCGCACTGGTAGCCGAAGGGACGGAGTCGGTGACTGCCGTGGATGAGTGAGGCCGCATCGTCGTGGGCGATGGGCCCGCCGAGCCCGCGTGTGTGTGTGTGTGTGTGTGTGTGTGTGTGTGGCTAACTCAGGACATCCGTCGGCCGCATTCACCAGCCGCCGCGGAGCAGTGCGGAACCGGCGCGGAGCAGTGCGGAACCGGCGCGGATGCCCGACCCGGCCGGACGGATCTCCTGAGTTGGCCACAACGCCTGCCCGCTGTGCAGCAGCGCTTGTGCCGCTCGGTATCCACCACGCGCTCCGCCCGCGGCCCGAACGAATTCGACGGAGATTCTGCCCGTATCGTCCGGAAACAGGCCGAAATCCCGCTCAAACGTCAGAATCTCCGTCGAATTGGTTCGACCCCGGACACGCCCTTCCGCCTGTACTGAGCAGCGTCAACGGGGGCCGGTCAGAATTGGCTTGCCGGGAGCGATAACCAATCGATGAGGCCTCACTCATCTAGAGCGTGTGCTTCGGACCCTGGTCGAGTGTCGCGCCGGCGGCCAGCAGGTCCCGGATCTCGGTCAGGAGGTCGAGTTCCGTTGTGGGGGCGGCGGCATCGGCGGTGGAGGGAATTCCGGCTGCACGGCGACGCTCCTGCGTGTGCTTGAGGTGGTTGAGCGGCATCACGAAGACGAAATAGACGACGGCCGCGACCAGCAGGAAGTTGATGGCCGCGGCGAGGACGAGACCGAACGACAGGCCGCCCCCGCCGGGAAGGCCGATGACCATTGCCTCCGTCAGGCTCTCCGAGTCGAAGATCGCCGCGATCAGCGGGTTGAAGATGCCCGTGACGATCGCGCTGACCACCCCGGTGAACGCCGCGCCGATGACCACGGCGACAGCAAGCTCAATGACGTTGCCGCGCATGATGAATTCTTTGAAGCCCTGGATCATGGTGATACTCCGGTGAGGTCTCGGCGCCGGGACAGGCGAGTGGTGTGCTGAGGTGCTGAGGTGCTGAGGTGCTGAGGTGCTGAGGCGGTGAGGTGCTGGGGGCTAGGAGGCCTTCGCGGCGGACGCGGGCGTGTTGCTGGTGCTGGTGCTTGCGACTTTCGTCGGGCCGGAGCTGTCTTTCGCGGGGGCCGCGGACTTCTCGCTGGAGGAGCCGGAACCGGTGCCGGAGCCGGAATCGCCCGACTTCGCGTCTGAGCTCTTATCTGACTTTTTGTCTGGGGTCTTCGACGAGCGCTCGAGCGAGCGCTTCGCATCCGATCGGGCGTCGTTGCTGTAAAAGCCGGAACCGCTGAAGGTCACGCCGATCGACGAGAAGACCTTGCGCAGCTTGCCGCCACAGGTCGGGCACGTGGTGAGCGAGCTGTCGGTGAATGCTTGCTGGATGTCGAACGCGGTGTCGCACTCGGTGCAGCGGTAGGAATAGGTAGGCACTGGAACTCCGATGGGGGACCGGCCCGTGGGCCGGAATCTCCGATTATGAAATGGCTTTCGTTGAACAGGAAGTAGGGGGAGTGCCGATCAGAACGCGATGATGCGCGTGGGGGTGACCAGGCCGTCGACCGGCTGGTCGTGAACCTCACGGGGCACCTCGTCGACGAATTCGTTGTCGAAGACGACGGCATACACCGGCGGGCACTTCTCCATCGAGCCTAGGGTCTTGTCGTAGTAGCCGCGACCCCAGCCCATGCGCAGGCCGGTCGCATCGACGGCGGCGGCCGGCACGATGATGAGGTCAACGTCGTTGATCGCGATCGGGCCCAGCAGGCTGCCGCCTGCCTCGGGCGCGCCCGAGAGACCCTCGAATTCGGTCTGGTCCTCGCCGACGGTCCAGTCGAGGAGTCCGTCATCGCGGGACACCGGAAACAGCACCCGGATGCCCTGGGCCTCCGCCCAGTTCACGAACGGGCGGGTGTCCGGTTCGTTGCGGGAGGACAGGTAGCAGGAGATGGACCGGGCCGACAGATCCAGAGTGATGCTCTGCAGATTCTGAGTGAATCCGGCCGTCGCGGCCTCCCGCTCGACCGAGGTCAGGTTCTGGCGGCGCTCCCGCAGCTCGGCGCGAAGCGCGCGCTTTCGGTGACCGATAACGGAATCCATATATCTCATCCTAGATGCCGATATCGTAGGGACCATGGGGACACCAATTACCAAAGCCGTCATTCCTGCTGCAGGACTGGGCACTCGTTTTCTTCCGGCCACCAAGGCCATGCCGAAGGAGATGCTGCCGGTCGTCGACAAACCGGCGATCCAGTACGTGGTGGAGGAGGCCGTGGCCGCGGGCCTGACCGACGTGCTGATGGTCACCGGGCGCAACAAGAACGCGCTGGAAAACCACTTCGACCGCATGACCGAACTCGAGGCGATCCTGAAGAAAAAGGGCGACCACAGCCGACTGGAGAAGGTCAACCACGCCACCGACCTGGCCGACATCCACTACGTCCGCCAGGGTGACCCGCTGGGCCTCGGCCACGCGGTGCTGCGAGCCAAGATGCATGTTGGCAACGAACCGTTCGCGGTGCTGCTCGGTGACGACATCATCGACGCGCGCGACCCGCTGTTGTCGAAGATGCTCGCCGAGCAGAGCACGCGCAATACCAGCATCATTGCCCTGATGGAGGTGGAGCCCTCACAGATCCACCTCTACGGGGCGGCCGCGGTCGAGGCCACCGACGATCCCGACGTGGTGCGGGTCACCGGGCTGGTCGAGAAGCCCAGCACCGAGGATGCCCCGTCGAACCTGGCCATCATCGGCCGCTACGTGCTACGCCCCGAGGTCTTCGAGGTGCTCGAGCGCACCCAGCCGGGCAAGGGTAACGAGATCCAGCTCACCGACGCGCTGCAGGAGATGGCGCTGAACCCGGTCACCAGCGGCGGCGTGTACGGGGTCATTTTCCGTGGCCGCCGCTACGACACCGGCGACCGCCTCGACTACATCAAGGCCATTGTGCAGCTTGCCGTCGACCGCGAGGACCTCGGACCGGACCTGCGGCCCTGGCTGCACGAGTTCGTCGCCACTCTCGACTAAAACACGCGCGGTAGATTAAGGGAACACCATTTCGGCATTGAGTAGACGGGCACACTGTGGCGATCGCAATACCGACGCTTCATGAGGGTCCCGTCACACTGCGACCGATCCGATTGCGCGACGACCGCAACCTCGACCGTTCCCTGATGGAGAACCGGGGCTGGCTGCGCACCTGGGAGGCCACCAGCCCCTATGCGCCGATGTCCTTCGACACCCGCGCCAGCATCCGCAGCCTGCTTGCGCACTCTCGTGCCGGCAGCGGGCTGCCGTTCCTGGTCGAATACCAAGGCGAGCTGGCCGGCCAGCTCAACGTGTCGTCGATCACCTGGGGCTCCCTGTCGTCGGCCACCATCGGCTACTGGGTTGGCGAGGAATTCGCAGGGAAGGCGATCACGCCCACAGCCGTAGCCCTGGCCACCGACTACTGCTTCGGCCAGCTCGGGCTGCACCGCATGGAGATCTGCATCCGACCCGAGAACGTGCCCTCGCTGCGGGTCGTGGAGAAACTCGGCTTCCGCTACGAGGGTCTGCGTCGCCGGTACATTCACATTAACGGCGACTGGCGCGACCATTTTTGCTTCGGGCTGGTGGCCGAAGAGGTGCGCCAGGGCGTGCTGCACCGCTGGCAGTTCGGCCAGGCGCCGGCCGACGCCGCCCGGGTGACGGACGTCGATCGGGCCGCGGCCGCGCATCCGTTGACGGTGAGTGACCGATGAGTGCAAGAATTGCCCGTGACACACCCTCGATAATCATCACCGCATGGCTACGGCCCTCTTACCTTAGAGATTATGAGTAGCGAGATCCTGGGCGGGGGAGTGATGATTGCGGTCGCGGCTGCCCTGTGGGTGACCTACCTCATGCCGACCTGGGCGCGCCGACGCCAGTACCTCACCACCGAGCGCAACGCTGTTCGCTTGCAGCAGACCATGCGCATTCTGGCGGAGACGTCCGAGGTGCCCCAGCAGGTGCGGCTCGAAGCGAATGCCCGAACCGTCCTGACCCAACGCAAGCTGCTGGCCCAGGCCGAAGACGATGCCCGAGCCGAGGCGAAGGCGGTGACGGATGCCGCCGCGTCCGCTCGGCGCTCCGCCGCGGCCCTGGCCGCCACAAACCGCGCCGCTGCCGCCCGAGAGGTCGCTGCCCAGGCTTCCGCAGTGCGTGCCGGCGCAGTGGGCGCCGGGGTCGTGGCCAGATTGCCGGGTCGCGCTCGCGCTCTGCGTCTGCGCCGGGTGCGAGCGCTGACCTCCCTGATCCTGCTCGGGGGCATCCTCTTCTTCGTCTCCGGGGTTCTCGCGGTGGCAGCGGGCGGAGCCTGGACCGCAGTCCTCGCCGGCCTGGCTACGGTCGCGCTCGCTGTCGGGGCGCTGTCGCGCCTCGCCCGCACATCTCGCCGCGCCCACCAGCACGCTGCCGCCGCGAATGGCTCAGAGGTCAGCTACCCCTCCGCCCGTGTCGGGCAGGCCTTCGAGTCCGTGCACCTCGAGGAGACGCCGGTCGTCGCTCCGAGCTGGACGCCGTTGCCGCTGCCTCGGCCGATGCACCTGTCGCGCGGATCCGTCGCCCAGGCGGCGATGGCATCCGTGGATGCCGCCGCCGAGCTGCGGAAGGTAGCCGCAGAGGCGGAACTCGCCCGCCGGGCCGCGGCCCTCGAGGTGGCCGTCACCCCGCTCACGCGTGCGGCGCCCGGTCGCGAGAATGCTCCGGCCGTGCCCGCAGCGAGCCGGTTCGCGTCGATGGGGGTCGTCGGAGACACCGCTCCCGGCATGAGCGACCTCGACGACGTGCTACGCCGTCGCCGCGCCGTCGGCTGACCGAACCCGGGCCCATTCGGGCTCTAGCGGGCGGTTCGGCGAAACTCGGTCGCCGCGCGTGATATTCTGCATAAGCGGTTAGGGGCTATGGCGCAGTTGGTAGCGCGTCTCGTTCGCAATGAGAAGGTCAGGAGTTCGAATCTCCTTAGCTCCACCGAGATAGTGACAATCGTCAGTCGCAGGCCCCTGGGAAACCGGGGGCCTTCTTCTTTCTGTCTTCGTCTTCAGGCCGACGAGCCATTCCGTCGCCGAACTCGGAGATTTCGGTTCATGCGGCGTGGTGCGCCGTGGTGAACAGCGTGTCGCAAAAATCTCCGAAATGGGAGTTTCTGATCCAAGCCGAGTTCACGTGCCGACCTGCGCCGGCCTCAGCCGCCGAGCGCCGATCGGCCGACGAACGTCTCCATGGTGAGCACGGTCGTGCCCTCCACGTCGGTTGTGGACAGCGCCACGCGCACAGCACCGAGCTCGGCCAGGGAGGAAACGTGGGTGCCGCCGCAGGGGATGCGCACGTCGTGTGCCGGCAGCTCACAGACCCAGTACCGGCGGTCGGTCAGCAGTGGGCCGTCCCGGTCGATGCGCACGCTCGCGTCCGTAGCCACCCACCCGGCGAGAGAGGTGTTCAGCATCGATTCGATCTCGGCCAGTTGGTCGGCCAGTTCCTCCGTGACGAAGCCCTTGCGGCGCAGGGATTTGCCGAGCCGGTAGGTGTCCACGGATTCGTTCTCGCCGATGAGGGACACGTCGATCGCGGTGCCGTCGAAGTCGGGGCTGCCGAGAGCGTCGGTGCGCACGTCCTTCTTCCACCGGTTTGCGAGAGCCAGGTTGAGGGCGAGGGAGGCGAGGTGGCACGCGGTGTGGCCCGCGGACATCCGTCGCCGGTAGCCGGTGTCAACGACGGCGTCGACCGGCTGCCCCTCGATCAGGGCGGCATGGGGCTGCACGATGTGGGCCACGACGAACGCCCAGCCGGGCGTTCCCTTCGGCACCGGGATGTCCCGGCCGAGATGCAGCGCCGACCCGTCCGTTGCTCCGACGACGCAGTCCAGCACCGGCAGCTCGATTCCCTGGGCGCGCAGCACGGCCCGGTCGGGACCCTGGTCGGGCCAACCCGCGTCAACCGGGTGCACGGGGGTGGTGTCGAGGAGCACGGCGAGCAGTCCGGTCGGGAGCGGCTCGACGTGCAGCACCGTCGCGGTGCTCTCGGTCTGCCCGGCCGGGTAGCTCACTTGGGTGTCCATGGTGGGAAGGGTCATCGGCAGGTCCTTTCGGAACATAAAAGGGTGTTGCCGCGGCTAGCGCGGCAACACCCTGAGTTTAATCGTGGAGCAGGCGCTAGGCCTTGCGCGCCTTCTCGGTCGTCTCGTTCGCCTTGGCATGCTTGTCGGCACGCTTCTCCTTCAAGGACTTGCCGGCAACCTTTTTGGATGCGTCCTTCTTGGGTGATTTGTCAGCCATGTGTACTCCTTCGAACCGAGCCCCAGCGGCACCGTGACTTCGACCCTACGCGGGTTGCCGCGAAACGGCACCTTCCCGCTCGCACCGGCACCCGGGCCTGTGCAACTTGCGCGCCCGGCCGTAGGCTGAGACCGACGCGCCCCGCCAGAGAGGCAGACGTCTCCACCCGGAGAAAGGGATCCAAATATGAGCGACACGACCACCTACGAGGCCATTTTCTACGGACCCAACGTGATCGCCGCCGGCACGCCCCGGAAACTCGAGTACGTGAACGGCGAGTACCAGCAGGAGGTCGTGCTCGAGGAGACGGAAGACGGCTCAACCGTGCGCCGCAGTTTCCGGATCGGCCACGAAACCGAGGAACCGATCCCTTACCGCTTCGTTGAGGAGGATACCGAAGACCCGCAGGGCGAAGCGGATATTCCCAACTAGCCGGAACCGCTTGATTCGTCCACCGGGTCAGATCCGGGTGCCGGGGCCGCGGCCGAGCCGAACGGGCAAAGCCATCAGCGGCCCCACGAAGCGGCGCTGCAGCCTGCGCGCCGGACCCCAGACGAACTGCACCACGTACTGGGCGAGGATGGCGCCCGCCGCCAGCGCGGCGGCCACGGCACCTGCGGTCAGCATGCTGAGCAGGCCGTCGATGTTGCCGTCGGACAGCTGCAGCAGGCCGCGGAACAGGATCAGCCCCGGAACGAGGGGGACGAGCGCGGAAACGACGATCACCAGCGGGGGAGTGCGCACGACCCGGGCCGCGATCGCGGCCAGCAGACCGACACCCATTGCGCTGAGAGCCGACGACCAGACCAGGCCGAAGCCGGCGCTCGCCCCACCCAGATAGAGCAGCTCGGCGACGGCGCCGAGCAGGCAGACCACCCAGAACGCCCGCCACGGCACCTGCACGGCGAGGCCGAAACCGGCGACGATGACCATGGCGGCGGCGAGCATCACGGGCAAGTCGGCCAGAGTCGGCGTGAGGTTGGCATCGACGCGCAATTGGAACCCGAAGCGGGCCACCAGCAGTGACGCCCCGGCCACGCCGGTGACCAGGCCGCCCGTGATCAACAGGGCCTCCATCATCCGTGCCGTGCCGGTCAGGTAGAAGCCCGACAGTGTGTCGTGGACCGCGCCGAAGGTGGTGACGCCGGCCAGGAGCATGATGATGGTCGCGATGACGACCAGGGACGGATTCGCCGAGGTGTCGATGAGTGCGACGATCGCGGCGACAATCGGCCCGATCGCCCCGCCCACCACGTTTTGGTAGAAGACGGGAACCTGCCGGCGGTCGAGCGAGGTCGTGATCAGGTCGATGAAGAAGGTGGCGACGAAGGCGGCGACGCAGACGACCAGGCCGCCGCCGATGAGCACGGCGGCCCCGGCTCCGACGAGGCTCCAGCCCAGCCGGCGGTACAGGGCCGGTACCTGCGGCTTGGCGCTGACAATGGTGGCCAGACGTTTGCGGGCATCGGCGACATCCGGCGGCGAGTCGAGGATCTCGGCGATCAGCTCGGAGGTGGCCGCGAGCTTGCTGTAGTTGAGCGAACGGTACTTGACGTTGCGGCTCCGGGTGATGGACTCGTGCGTGGCCGGGTCCTCGTGGGTGAGCGCGATGATCGTGTGCGTGACGTTGGCCTCGGTTCCCCTCAGCCCGTAGGCGCGGGTGATGGCTTCCATGGCGGCCGTGGCGTCTTCGGCTCCGGCGCCAGCCGCGAAGATGACCTCCGCGAGCCGCATGGTGAGGTCGAGGACCGAGCGGGTGTAGGCGGCGCTGTCGAAGACGTTGATCGCGCGGGTGACATCAGACATCGAGCGGACCCAGCCAGGCGGCAGCCACGGTGGCGTGCGCCGATTCGGCGTCGGACGGGTGGAAGAGCCCGGCAAGAACGTCGCGGTACAGTCGCCCGAGCTCGTTCCCGGCAAAGTACGACGAGCCGCCGCTGACCCGTAGCGCCTGGTCGACGACCAGGCGCGCGGTCTCGGTGGCGCGATACTTCAGTCCCGACAGGAGCGGGAACCACCGCGGGCCGTGGTCGGCCTGAGTGGCGAGATCGTGGGCGAGGGCGTCGAGCTGGGGGTACAGGCCATCCATCATCATCGCGGCCTCCGCGACGCGCCAACGGATGTCCGGGTCCTGCGCCAGGGTTCGGCCGTCGTGCTTGAGCGACGTGCGCCGCTTCGCCGCCAGCACGGCCAGCTCGACCGCGCGCCGGCCGATGCCGGTGTACACGGCCGCCAGCAGGATCTCGAAATTGGCGAAGATCGCAAAGATCAGCGGGTCAGGGTTCGGCCCGGGATCCAGCCGCCGGAAGACCTGCTCCGGGCGGGCGGATGCGCCGGTGAGCACCGTGCTGCGGCTCTGGCTGGCTCGCATGCCCAGGGTGTCCCAGTCATTCTTCTGACTGACGCCCGGGTCGCCCCGATCGATGAACGCCCAGACGATTTTCGGGCCGTCAACGGAGTCCCGGTCGATCCCCATGGTGCCGAGCCGGGTCCAGGCCGGGGAGAGCGTGGTGAAAATCTTGGTGCCGGTGAATCGGTAGCCGCCGTCTGGCTGTGGGGTGGCCGTCGTGATCGAATCGGAGAGCACGAGGTCGTTGCCCGGCTCGCTCACGCCGAAGCCGAAGATCTCGCCCGCGGCGGCGCCGTGCAGCACGTAAGCGAGGCTGTCGTCGCCGCGCTGATGCAGGGTGAGAGCCACGCCCGTCCAGACGAGGTGCATGTTGACGGAGAGGGCCGTGGCCGGGGCGTGGGCGGCGAGCCGGATCTGGTCGTCGGCGACCTGCTGCACGCTGCGCCCGAGGCCACCATGGGAGACAGGCACGAGCGAGCGGAGGTAACCGCAGGCGATCAGGTCGGCCAGATCGTCGGCGGGGAACGTATTGTCCCGGTCATGCTTCGCGGCACGAGAACGGATGCGTTCGAGCAGCTCGTCACCGAGCGGGGAGAGTTCGGTAGACGTGTACACCAAATAAGTTTACGCAGGCGTGCGCCGCTTGCGTGCTAACCGGATCACCAGGTAGACGATTGCTGCGACCAGGCCGAGAGCGAGCAGCCAGGGCAGCGCGAAGCCGATGGCCACGATCGCGGTACCGAGGGCTGTCAGGAGGGCGTTCCAGCCGGCCGCGATGGCATCCCAGAAGTCGTCCGGGGTGCCGGGATCCACTGTGCCGGTCGAGTACAGGTCGAGCGTGATGGTCGAGAAATCAACCTGGTCGGACAGGTAGTCCCGCTGCGCCTGCAACCCCTCGAGCTCGCTCTGCCGCTCGGCCAGCGCGTTCTCGACGGCGATCAGGTCGGTCGTGTTCGTGGCGCTCGTCATCAGGGCGAGTAACCGGTCGACCGAGGTCTGCAGCGAGGTGATCCGGGCATCGAGGTCCTGGGTCTGCTGGGTGATGTCCGAGGCATTGAGTGACACGAAGTTGACGGTGCCGAGCTGCTTCAGCTCCGCCAGCGTGCGGTCGAGCTCATCCGAGGGGATGCGCAGGGTGAGGTTCGCGCTCGCCGGCTGGTTGCCGGTGGCGGGGTTCTCGGTGCGGCTGTCGATCCGACCACCGGCCTGCTCGGTGATGGTGACGGCATCCTGCACGGATGCAATCGGGTCCTTCACGGTGATCGACACCATCCCGGTGGTGATCACGTCGCGCTGGCTGGAGGCGATCTCGCCCGTGCTGCCGTCCGGGAAGGTGCGCGAGTCGAGAGACTCGCCGGGTTCGGCGCCGGGTGTGACGGTCCCCGGATTGACGACGCCCGGTTCGGCGAGGCCCGGGGACGTGGCGGGGCCGCCGGAGTCGGTGGAAGCGCCGGGCACGGAGCATCCGGCCAGCAGCAGTGCACTCAGGAGTACCGCGGCGATCGCGGGCAAACGCTTCATGGCCCCACTGTACGACCGCTGTCGCCGGCTCTGGATCACAATCGAGTCTCGGCATGCGGCGCGCGCTTCGCGTGCATGCGCCGCCTACACCGGTCGCTGAATGGATCGGGGACGCCGTTCACGGCGATACTGGAACCATGACCTGGTGGGCGACCCTCTGCGAACGGCTCGGCTGGACACGCCCGCCGCTGCTGCACATCGCAATCGATGAGGGAACCGGTCCGGTCGTGATTCTCGTGCACGGCATCGCCTCCTCCTCGGAAACGTTCCGGGAACTGGTGCCACTGCTTGTGCCCAGGCACCGGGTCATCGCCGTCGACATCCTGGGTTTCGGCGAATCACCGATCCCCGAAGGGTGCGAGTATCGGCTCGAGGACCACGTCGAGGCCCTGGCCACCACGATCCGGTCGCTGAAGCTCCGCGAGCCGTTCATCCTGGTGGGCCACTCCCTCGGCAGCCTGATCGCGGCCCGGCTGGCGGCGATGCCCCGCACCCGCGCGTCCCGTCGAACCCAGGTGTCCCGGGTGGTGCTCGTGGGGCCACCGGTCTATCTGTCGCCGACCGACATCGGTGAACGCTGGGTGCGGGCCCGGGTGAACGCCTACCTGCGCGCCTACGATTTCCTGCGGCTGAACAAGGAGTTCACTCTCGCGAACGCGGCCATCATCGCACGGCTGCTGCCGAAGGGCATCTTCGAGCTGACGGAGCGCAACTGGACCCCGTTCGTGAAATCGCTGGAGCACTGCATCGAATCGCAGACCGTGGTCAGCGACATCGCGGCCGTGCGAGTGCCGGTCGACGTGGTCTACGGTGTGCTAGACGCCTTCATCGCGGCCGGCTCCATGACGGTGATCGAACGGATGCTCCACGTCACCATGCACCGCGTCGAAGCGAACGACCATCTCATCCGGCCGCGGCTCGCCCGGGCACTGGCCCGGGTCATCGACGCGGACGACAGGGTCGGGGCCGGGGCCTTGTCCGCGGCTGCTGCCTCGTCGGTCACTGCTTCCACTTTGACTTCCGTGGCTAGGCTGGAGACATGGACACACGAACCCTCGGAAAAACCGGCCGAATCGTCTCCGTGATCGGGTTGGGCACCTGGCAGCTGGGAGCGGACTGGGGTGACGTGTCGGAGGCCGACGCGACCGCGGTGCTCGCGGCATCCGTCGACGCCGGCGTCACCTTCTTCGACACCGCCGACGTCTACGGTGACGGCCGCAGCGAGCAGATCATCGGTCGATTCCTGGCCGGCAGCGCCGCCGCAGCCGGCATCACCGTGGCCACCAAGATGGGCCGACGGGTCGACCAGCTGGCCGAGAACTATACGCTCGCCAACTTCCGGGCCTGGACCGACCGGTCCCGCACGAACCTCGGCATGGACACCCTGCACCTCGTGCAGCTGCACTGCCCGCCGAGCGACGTGATCGAATCCGACGAGGTCTACGACGCGCTCGACACACTCGTCGCCGAGGGAGCCATCGCAGGCTACGGGGTGAGCGTCGAGACCTGCGACCAGGCTCTCGCAGCCATCGAACGGCCCGGCCTGGCCAGCGTGCAGATCATCCTGAATGCGTTCAGGCTGAAGCCGCTCGAGGCCGTCGTGCCGGCCGCGCGCGCCGCCGGTGTGGGCATCATCGCCCGCGTTCCGTTGGCGAGCGGCCTGCTGACCGGAAAGTACACCCGGGAGACAACCTTCGCGGCGAACGACCACCGCAACTACAACCGCGACGGCAGCGCCTTCGACGTCGGCGAGACCTTCTCCGGTGTGGACTATGAGACCGGCCTGGCAGCCGCCGCGGAGTTCGCGGCGCTCGTGGGCTCCCTGACCGAGGAGCTCACGCCCGCGCAGGCCGCGCTGGCCTGGGTGGCCCAGATTGACGGCATCAGCTCGGTCATCCCCGGGGCCCGATCGGTGCAGCAGGCTCGCGGCAACGCCGCTGCCGGTTCGGTCGCCCCGCTCAGCCTCGGGCTCAACGAGGGCGTGCAGGATATCTACGACCGGATGCTGCGCGAGCAGATCCACCGCCGCTGGTAGCACCTGTCCGGTCGGGAGTGCCCGTTCCGCGGGTCGCTCTCGACCGGAACGGGGACTCTCGCGTGGACCTGTGGGGGCGGCATTGTCGCAAGGCACTGCGGCTCCGGCGAACCAATTCGACGGAGATTTTTGGGTTGAAGCCGGTTTCCGGCTTGTTTGGGCGGGATTCGGTCGAAATCTCCGTCGAATTCGTCAGGCGTGCGGAGAGGGGCGCGGGAGAGTGGCGCGGGGCCCTCAGCGCGACCCGCGGGCACCGATCCGGGTCGAGCCGAGATTCAGTCCAGGTCGTCGGGATCTCTGCCGGTGCGCTGGCCGGCGTCGATGGCGGCGATGGCGGCATGGTCGCCGGCGTTGAGTGTGAAGTCGAAGACGTCGAAGTTTTCCCGGATGCGCACCGGTGTCACCGACTTCGGAATCACCACATTGCCCAGCTCGAGGTGCCAGCGGATGACCACCTGTGCGGCCGTCTTGCCGTGCCGGGCGCCGATGGCGTCGAGGGTCTCGTTGCCGATCGCGCGGCCGCGGGCCAACGGCGACCAGGCCTCGGTGAGGATGCCGTGGGCCGCGTCGTACTCGCGCACGGTGGACTGCTGCAGCCACGGGTGCAGCTCCACCTGGTTGAGGACCGGAACGACATCCGTTTCGGCCAGCAGACGGTCCAGGTGGTGCGGCTGGAAATTGGACACCCCGATCGACCGGGCGCGACCTGAGGCGCGCAGCGTCTCGAGGGCGCGCCAGGTATCGACGAAGAGGTCCTGGCGGGGTGCGGGCCAGTGGATCAGAAAGAGGTCGACGTAGTCGAGGCCGAGTTTGCCGAGGCTCACGTCGAAGGCGCGCAGGGTCTTGTCGTAGCCGTGCTGGTCGTTCCAGACCTTCGTGGTGACGAACACGTCCTCACGGGGCAGGCCGGAGCGGGCGATACCCTGGCCGACGCCGGTCTCGTTGTCGTAGAGCGCCGCGGTGTCGATGTGGCGGTAACCGGCCTCCAGGGCGACCTGCACAGCGTCGGCCGCCGCGGCATCCGCGATCTTGTACACGCCGAGCCCGAGCTGGGGGATACCGTGTCCGTCATGCAGGGGAAGTAACGGTGAGAGCGTCATTCCCCCATCTAACCTCGTCCTACTGCGCCGAGGCGTGAAACGACACGATTGAGGGGTGCGCGGGACGCTCAACCCCGCAATTGTGTCGGTTCACCGCGCGATGAGCGGAGGCGGCTAGGAGACCTGCACCTGGATCGGTGCGGTGTCGGGGAGCGGGCTCGCATCGCGGCCGCGCAGGTCGGGGTGCCAGCGCCGGCCGAGCGCGGGGATGATCGTGCCGAGCCCCGCGAAGCCGGCCGCGACCAGGATGGCCGCCGTGGCGCCGCTCTGGTCGATCATGAAACCGGCGATGGCGGAACCCAGGGCGGCGCCCATCAGCTGGCCGGTGCCCACCCAGCCGTAGGCCTCCGCGGTGTCACTGAACTTGACGCTCGCGGACACGATGCCGAACAGAACGGCAAAGGCCGGCGCGATTCCGATTCCCGCCAGCAGCAGGGTGGCGGCCAGCCACCAGAAGCTGAGCCCGAGGGTGGCGAGCCCGAGGCCGACGGTGACGATGAGCATCCGTGCGGCCAACGCCCAAGGGCCGATCGGGGCGTGGCCGAGGGCGAGCCCGCCGATCAGCGAGCCGAGAGCGAAGATGCCGAGCACCCAGCCCGAGTCCGCGCTGCCGTGCCCGAATGCGGCCACCACACCCGCCTCGACCGAGGCGCAGGCGGCGACCAGCATGAAACCGACGATGGTGCTGAGCATGACCGCCGGGCGTTTGAGAACGACGCCGAGTTTGCGGCGGCTACGTGGGATGCGCACCCGGCCGACCTCGGGCAGCACCAGAAACCAGACGCCGCCGCCGATGAGGAAGAGGGCGGCGAGCAGGATGCCGGCGACCGGGCTGACCTGGATGGCCACGAACGTGGCAATCACCGGGCCCAGCACCCAGATGATCTCCTGGGCCGACGCGTCGAGCGAGAACAGCGGCGTGAGCTGGCGGGAGTTGACGATCTTCGGGTAGATGGTGCGCACGGCCGGCTGAATCGGCGGTGTGGACAACCCGGCTATGAGCCCCACGGCCATCAGAACATAAATGGGCATGCTGACCAGAGCCATTGTCACGATGGAGGTCGCGCAGACGACGAGGGTGGCCGTGATCACCGGACGCATGCCCCAGCGGCCCATCAGTCGGCTGGTGAGCGGCCCGGCGACGGCCTGGCCGATGCTCATGGCGCCCAGCACGAGGCCGGCGGCGCCATAGGAGTCGAAGACCTGCTCGATGTGGATCAGGAACGCGAGCGACAGCATCCCAAAGGGGAACCGAGCTGTCAGTTGTGCGGCGATGACGCGAGCAACGCCCGGAGTCTTCAAAAGGGTCCAATAGCTGCTCACTTACTCAAGTCTACGTCCGCCGAGGTAGCGTGAGCGCGTGCGAATACTGATCACGGCCGACGAATTGGCAGCCATGCTTGAGTCCCGAAGCGACGTTCGGGTGCTGGACGTGCGCTGGAAGCTGGGTGGCCCGCCCGGGCCGGACGAATACCGGGCCGGCCACATCCCCGGCGCCGTGTACGTCGACCTGGAGACCGAGTTGGCCCGGCCCGGCGAACCGGCCGACGGGCGGCATCCGTTGCCCACCCGTGCGACGCTGCAGGCAGCCGCGCGCCGCTGGGGGCTTCGTGACGGCGACACGGCCGTGGTCTACGACGACCTGGGCGGGGTGTCGGCAGCCCGTGCCTGGTGGCTGCTGCGTCACGCCGGGGTGCGCGACGTGCTGCTTCTCGACGGGGCGCTCGCCGCCTGGCGCGCCGCCGGCCTGCCGCTCGCGGTCGGCGAGCTGGCCACGACAGAGCTGAGCGCGGAAACGGTCCGTCCGGGCACGATCACCCTCTCCGACGGGGTGCTGCCTGTGCTCGACACGGATGACGCCGCCGCGCTCGCGCAGACCGGCGCGCTCCTCGACGCCCGCGCTGCGGAGCGCTACCGTGGTGACACGGAGCCGATCGATCCTCGTGCCGGCCACATCCCCGGCGCGATCAGCGCGCCCACGGCCGACAACCTCACCCTCGACGGGCGCTTCCTCCCGGACGCCGAACTGCGCGCCCGGTTCGAGGCGCTCGGAGTCACGGCGGGCGGCACGGTGGGCGTCTACTGCGGCTCCGGCGTCACCGCCGCGCACGAGGCGGCCGCTCTGGCCATCGCCGGGTTCTCACCGGCGCTCTACCCCGGCTCGTGGTCGCAGTGGTCCAACCTGCCGGGCCGCCCGGTCGCGACGGGCGACCCGCGGGCATGAAATCCGCGCGAAACACGCTTCCGGTCATACTGAGACACGGGGAAGCCCGTCCACGCTCAGTAGGGCTGGCCCAAAACGTTATCTGCGCACGGAATCCGCGTGAGCGTGCTGTTATATGCTCGCTTTTGTCGAATTCCGTTAACGGACCTCAAAGACGAACCAGACACATCCGACAACCACGAAAAAGGTTACGCAATGCGCGCTCAATACCTGCTCCCGGCTCTCGCCGCCGTCACGGCACTCCTGCTCACCGGCTGCGTGGACAACTCCACGGACACCACGGGCGGAGCGATGGCCGACTCCTCCGCCAGTGAGATCGCCGTGGACGACGCCGCCGCCGCGATGCTTCCCGCCGAGGTCGCCGACTCCGGCACGCTCGTCATCGGGACCGACCCGACCTACGCTCCCAACGAGTTCAAGAACGAAGCCGGTGAGCCGATCGGCTGGGGCATCGAGATCGCTGAGGCCGTCGCAGCCAAGCTCGGCTTGGAGCCGGAATTCCAGGTCGCGAAATTCGACAACATCATTCCGAGCGTGACCGGCGGCAAGGCCGATATCGGCGTGTCCTCCTTCACCGACAACGTCGAGCGGGAGAAGCAGGTCGACTTCGTCAACTATTTCGTCGCCGGCATCCAGTGGGCCTCGGCCGTCGGCAACGACGTCGATCCGGACAACGCCTGCGGGCTGAAGGTCGCCGTGCAGGCCACCACGTATGAGGACACCGACGAAGTGCCGGCCAAGAGTGACGCCTGCGTCGCGGCCGGCAAGCCGGCGATCGACAAGCTGAAGTACGACACCCAGGACCAGGCCACCAACGCGGTCGTGCTGGGCCAGGCCGACGCGCTCAGCGCCGACTCGCCCGTCACTCTCTACGCGATCGCCCAGACCGAGGGCAAGCTGCAGCCGGCCGGAGAGACCTTCGATGTGGCGCCGTATGGCATCGTGGTCGCCAAGGACTCCGAGCTGACCAAGGCCGTGCAGGCTGCGCTGCAGTCCATGGTCGACGACGGCACCTACGGTGACATCCTCGACGAGTGGGGTGTCGCGGATGGTGCGATCGAGACGATCACGATCAACGCCGCGTCGAACGGATAACGTATGAGCATCACAACTCCACCGAAGGCGGGCGGGGCAACCCGCCCGCCCGGGGAACCGGCCCCATCGGTGCCGATCAAGGCCATCAAGCTGCGGCATCCGTGGAGGATGGTGTTCGCCATTCTGCTCGTGGTGGTCTTCGTCTCCATCGTCGTCGACGCCGCGCTCCGGCCGGCCTACGACTGGCCCGCCGTCGGCAAGTACCTCTTCGACCGCCGCATCTCGCAGGCGGCCGTCGTGACCCTGCAGCTGACCGTGTACTCCATGGTCATCGCGATCGTCCTCGGGGTGATCCTGGCCGTCATGCGGCTCTCGCCCAACCCCGTGGTGAAGAGCCTGGCCTGGTTCTACCTGTGGATCTTCCGTGGCACCCCGGTCTACGTGCAGCTGACGATCTGGGGTCTGATCTCGCTGATCTACTCGAGCATCGACATCGGCATCCCGTTCATGGACCCGTGGGTGTCCTTCTCGACCAACGCGGCACTGAGCACGTTCACCATCGCCATCATCGGGTTGGCCCTGAACGAAGCGGCCTACATGGCTGAAATCGTGCGCGCCGGCCTCCTGGCCGTGGACAGCGGCCAGGAGGAGGCTGCGACGGCGCTCGGAATGAGCTGGTCGCAGACCATGACGCGGGTGATCCTGCCGCAATCGATGCGCGTGATCATCCCGCCGACGGGCAACGAGGTCATTTCGATGCTGAAGACCACGTCGCTCGTCACCGCCGTGCCGTTCAGCTTCGAGCTGTTCACCCGGTCGCGGGATATTTCCGCGGAGACGTTCAACCCGATCCCGCTTTTGATCGTGGCCTCGATCTGGTACCTGTTCTTCACGTCCATCCTGATGGTCGGCCAGTACTTCCTCGAAAAGCGGTTCGCCCGCGGCGTGGGCGACCGGCAGCCGGATCGCAAGGATGCCGTCGGCACCGGAACGGGAACCCTCACCGGGGTCGTCCCCGTCATCGGTTCCGGGCAGCCGTCGGTGATCGCACCGCCGCGCGAGAACGATCCACCAGCCAACCCCGGAGGCGTGAAATGACCGACGTGAACACGCAGGCCGGGGCATCCGTCACGATTCCTCCCATGGTTCTGGCCGAGCAGGTATCGAAGAGCTTCGGCTCGAACGAGGTGCTCAAGAGCATCTCCCTCGAGGTGAAGCGTGGCGAGGTGATGTGCCTGGTCGGGCCCAGTGGGTCGGGTAAGTCCACGTTCCTGCGCTGCATCAACCACCTCGAGGTGCTTTCCGCCGGTCGGCTCAGCGTCGACGGCGAGCTGATCGGCTACCGGGAGACCAACGGCAAGCTCTACGAGATGGCACCCAAGGAAGCGTCCCGTCAGCGACGGGACATCGGCATGGTGTTCCAGCGGTTTAACCTGTTTCCGCACATGACGGCGCTAGAGAACGTGATGGAGGCGCCGATCCGGGTGAAGGGGCTGCCGAAGGCCCAGGTGGAGCGGAGCGCTCTCGATCTGCTGGCCAGGGTGGGTCTGGCCGAACGCGCCGACTACTACCCGGCGCACCTGTCGGGTGGGCAGCAGCAGCGGGTGGCGATCGCCCGCGCACTCGCGATGGAACCCAAGCTCATGCTCTTCGACGAGCCGACCAGTGCGCTTGACCCTGAGCTCGTCGGCGAGGTGCTCGACGTGATGAAGGGTCTGGCCAAATCGGGCATGACCATGATCGTGGTCACCCACGAGATGGGCTTCGCCAAGGAGGTCGCCGACTCGCTCGTCTTCATGGACGGCGGTGTGGTCGTCGAAGCGGGCGACCCGGACGAGATCCTGACGAACCCGCAGCACCGCCGCACGCAGGCGTTCCTGTCGAAGGTGCTCTAGAAATGGTGCTCTAGAAATGCTGCTCTAGGAAAACCGCAGCGACCGTCGCCGTTTGTGCCGAGAGTCCCCGCCGTTGCGGCGACTCTCGGCACAAACGGCGACTCTCGTTCGGGCCGAGCAGTGTGACGCCGAGCCTGCCCTACGCCGGGCGGCTCTGCGGTGCGGTAGCCGCGGTCATCGCGGAATCGTGCTCCACGACGTCGCCGAGTACCTCGTCGATCTGCCTCATGCTCTCGGCCGGGATCTTCACTCCCGCGGCCTCGACGTTCTCGCGCACCTGCTCGGGGCGGGAAGCTCCGACGAGGGCTGCTGAGACGTTGTCGTTCTGCAACACCCAGGCCACGGCCAGTTGCGCCATCGACAGGTTGAGGTCGGCGGCGATCGGCTCAAGCTTCTGCACCCGGGTGAGCACGTCGTCGTTCATGAAGCGGCTGATCATGTCGGCGCCGCCCTTGAGGTCGGTGGCGCGCGAGCCGGTCGGCGGGGCCTGGCCTGCCTTGTACTTGCCGGTGAGCACACCCTGGGCCACGGGGGACCAGACGATCTGGCCGACGCCGAGCTCGCGCGAAGTCGGCACGACCTCGTCTTCGATGACGCGCCACAGCATCGAGTACTGCGGCTGGCTCGAGATCAGGCTGAAGCCCAACTCCTGGGAGAGGGCGTGGCCGGCTCGCAGCTGCGCGGCGGTCCACTCGCTGACGCCGATGTAGAGCGCCTTGCCCTGCCGAACGATGTCGGCGAAGGCCTGCATCGTCTCCTCCAGTGGGGTCTCGGTGTCGAAGCGGTGGGCCTGGTAAAGGTCGACGTAATCGGTCTGCAGTCGGGTCAGAGAACCGTTGATCGACTCCATGATGTGCTTGCGGGACAGCCCGACGTCGTTGTGGCCGCGCGGGCCGGTCGGCCAATAGACCTTGGTGAAGATCTCGAGGCTTTCGCGGCGGTGGCCCTTGAGGGCGTCGCCGAGAACGGACTCCGCCTTCGTGTTGGCGTAGACGTCGGCGGTGTCGAAGCTGGTGATCCCCACGTCGAGCGCGGCATGCACGCACTGCGTGGCGATGTCGTTCTCGACCTGCGAACCGTGGGTGAGCCAGTTGCCGTAGGTGATTTCGGAGATTTTCAGGCCTGATGAACCGAGATAGCGGAATTCCATGCCTACAGCCTAAGCGGAGCGGTCCCACTGTCGCTGGGTGAAAAAGCGAACGCATGTCGAGCCTGTCGAGCATGTCGAGACCAGGGGCCAGGGACCCCCTATCCGTTTTCCCGTTCGGCCGCGTCCGTCATTCGGGGGCAGGACTTGGTCTCGTTCCGCCATTTGCGGGCCCCGGTCTCCAGCCAGGGTGGTGCCATGATCTGCACGGCGCCGCGGACCATCCGGATTGCCCAGCCGGAGGCGGCGAGGTAGCGGTGATGCCACCAGCACAAACAGACGCCGTTGTCGGTGTGCGTCGGTCCGCCCTCGGAGTGCGGGATCACGTGGTGGATCTCGGTCATCCCGGCCGGGATTTTGCAGCCTGGGATGACGCAGGTGCCGTCGCGGAGCTGAATCGCCCGGCGTTGCGCGGCGGTGAAGCACCGTTCGGGTGAGCCGAGGGCGATGATGCGTCCCTCGTCGGTGATGACGACTTTCTGCTGACCGCCGTTGCTGATCAGGTCCGTGACGGCGCTGATCGAGATCGGGGTTTCGACGCCGTCGATCCAGCCGACGCCGCGGCCCTGACCGAAGTCCGCGTTCAGGTCCTGTTCCCGCACACTGACCAGAACCGTAGCCGGGGCGCCGCCGATGGTCGGGGCCTCCCCGGCCCGGGAGACGACGTCGAGGATCACGGCGAGCACGTCGTGGCGCCGCTGGTCGGGACCCGTCGGGCGCGAGCACGGCCCTCCAGACCGCACCCTGCAACCGGATCTCATCCGCCGGCAGCGACGCCGGCAGCGACGCCGGCAGCGACGCCGGCACCGACGCCGGCACCGACGCCGGAACCGGGGTCTCAGAAATGGTGCCGGTGGCCGAGGCGACCAGCTCGCTCTCGGCTGCCTGCACCGAGTCCAGGTCGGTGTACCGCAGCGTCGGCGTCAACGCGGTGAGGATCGCGTCGGCCGTGTCGACGCCGATCGCCCCGGCGGCCAGGCCGATGGCCGTGGCGGGGAAGGTGGGCGGCAGTGGTTCGCCACCCCAAGGAGCGGCCGGTGCGCAGCTGCGTGCCCAACCGCATCTGTCGCCCCGCGGTCGGCCCGGAGACGAGCGTCAGGCGCTCGAGTAGTTCTCCGGCGGTGCGGCAGCCCCGCTTCGCCGAGAGCTGCCCGGTGCCGAGCTCGGGCCGGGACCGGTCGGCGACCTCCGCCGCGGCCGCCACCCGCAGCGCGTCGACCCGCCGGCCGAGGACCTCGACCGCCGTGGTCACCTGCAGGAGGCCGTCGTCGTCGAGACCGCGCACCGCCAAGCACCGCAGGGATTCCCCGAGCCCCGCCGCGAGAGCATGCAGCCCCGCGACCGCCCGAGCCGCCGCGGACAGGCCGTGCGCGGCATTCGCTTCGGGCTGTTCCAGGAGGTTGATCACCAACCCGAGTTTATCTCATTGTGAACAAATAAACCATGTAAGCCTGGAAAAAACTAAGGATTTATCGTAGTTATATACGCCTTCCAAGGGAGCCCCGCCAGGAGCCCAGCCCGGACCCGTATCGATGAGGGATCGTTTGGAGGACCACCTCAACGCTGACTTCAAGCAGGTGGGCTACCGATGATCCAGCGCAGCGGTGCCGGATACCGAGAACGACGGAGACCTCAGCCGGTCAGGGCCTTGTGGATCCGCTGGAGGGAAACGGGCTCCGCGGCCTTCAGTTCCTGGGCGAAGAGGCTGATCCGAAGTTCCTCGATCAGCCAGCGCGCACGCACCAGGTTGGCGGCCGCGTTCGCCTGCAGGGGGATCGTGCCGCCGGCATCCTCGAACCGGCCCGTGGCTGCCTGGCTCTCATTCATCCAGACCCGGTCGCGGCTCGGATTGTCGCTGAGCTTCACGATGCGCGCGGTGATGCCGCCGAGGTATCGCGGCAAGTGCCGCAGCTGCACGAGTCCCGTGGCGCTCACGAAACCGGGGTAGACGAGCCCGGTCAGCTGCGCGCGGGCATCCGTCAAAGCCGGGAGCAGGGCCATGCTGGTGGACGCCTTGAGCGCCTTGTCGGCGACGCGCGCGGCGGCGAGGATGCGGGCGACGAGGCCCACCGTATCGAACATGGAATCCATCACGACGCCGGACACCCGGTCCCGGATGGTGTCGAACTCGGCGTGCATGAACACCTGGCCGCCGGGCTTCACCCGGAAAAGCACGTCGTCGACGCTCGCCGCGAGGCAGTCGTCGAACAGCGCCTGGGTGGTGCGATACGGGCTGGTGGCCAGGCTGAGCTTCTCTGCCCCGGTGAGGTGCTGCTGCACGTAGGCCACCGGGGAGGGCGTGGCGAGCAGCAGCAGGCGACGCACGCCATCGGGCAGGGTGCGGGCCTGCTCGGCCTCCGTGCTCATCATGCGGATCGCCACCGACGCACCCTCGTCGACGAGGGTCGGGTAGCCGCGGATGGTGTTGTCACCCTGCCTGGTGTCGAGGAACCGGGGCAGCTCCGGGAAATCCCAGGTGGTGAGTCCGGTGCGCTCGATCGCATTGGTGGGGGTGGCAGCGGATGCCGCGGCCACGCTCTCGCGGGCCTGGGTGCCGAGCCGGCGCTGCAGTTCCAGGAGGTCCTTGCCGGAGGCGCTCGGGCGACCGCGTTCGTCCACGACACGGAACGTCATGCGAAGGTGGGCCGGAACCCGGACCAGCTCGAAGTCGTTCGCCTTCACGGACACGTAGGTGAGCTTCTGGATCAGGGCGGCGAGCGTCTCGGTGAAGGGGACATCGTCGCGGTCGAACATGGAGCCGCGGGTGGCTTCGCCCAGGCCCGACACCCCGACCGAGACCTCGCCCGGCGCCGGCGGCAACTCGTTCAGCAGTCGCTTGGCCCAGTCCCCCGCCGGCACCACGTTGCGACGGATGCTCTTGGGCAGCGACTTGATCAGTGCGGTCACCAGGTCGGCGCGGAGGCCCGGTACCTGCCAGTCGAAGCCGGTGGGAGAGAGCCTCGCGAGCAGGGCCAGCGGGATCTGCACGGTCACGCCGTCGTCGTCCGCGCCGGGCTCGAACCGGTAGCTGAGCGCGAACTTCTGGTCGCCCTGGCGCCAGATCGGCGGGAACACGGCCTCGTCGATCTCCGGCGCGTCCTCGGGCACCAGTGCCTCGGCGGTCATCGTGAGCAGATCGGGCGTCTGGGTGCGCGCCTGGCGCCACCAGGTTTCGAACGTGCGCGATGAGCATACGTCGGCGGGAATGCGTTTCTGGTAGAACTCGAACACGGCCTCGTCGTCGAACAGGATGTCACGGCGCCGCGTGCGCTCCTCGAGTTCGGCGAGTTCCTTGCGCAGGCTCGTGTTCGCCCGGTCGAAGGCCGTGACGCGCTGGTCGATTCGGTCAAGGTCCCATTCACCCTCGACGAGCGCGTGCCGGATGAATAGGTCGCGAGCGTAGGCCGGGTCGACCCGGGAAAACTGGATCCGGCGGCGCGGCACGATCGGCACCCCGTACAGGGTGACCCGCTCGTAGGCGACGACCGCGCCCTGCTTCTTCTCCCAGTGCGGCTCGGAGTAGCTGCGCTTGCAGAGGTCGCCGGCGAGCGGCTCGGCCCACGCGGGGTCGACGACCGCGTTCATCCGGGCGAACAGGCGGCTGGTCTCGATCAGTTCCGCGCTCATCACGGCGCTCGGTTGCTTCTTCGCGAGCGCCGAGCCCGGGAAGATCACGAAACGCTGCTGGCGCGCGCCGATGTAGTCCTTCTTGGCGGTGTCCTTGAGACCGATGTGGGAAAGCAGACCGGCGAGGAGCGAACGGTGGATCCCATCGGGATTCACGCTGGGATCCCCGATGTGGAGACCGAGCGGCTTGGCCATCTGGCGCAACTGCTTGTACACGTCCTGCCATTCGCGCACGCGCAGATAGTTGAGGAACTCGTTCTTGCAGAGGCGTCGGAAGGCGCTGGAACCGAGCTCCTTCTGCTGCGTCTCGAGGTAGTTCCAGAGGTTCAGCAGGCTCAGGAAGTCGCTCGTCGGGTCGGTGAACCGGGCGTGCTGCTGGTCGGCCTGCGCGCGGCGCTCGAGGGGCCGTTCGCGCGGGTCCTGGATGGTGAGCCCGGAGACGATCACCATCACCTCGCGGCTCACCGCCTGCGTCTTCGACTCGATCACCATTCGTCCGAACCGAGGATCGATGGGCAGCTTTGCGAGCTGCTGGCCGATGCGGGTCAGTGTGGAGATGCCGGGCTTGGAGATGCCGGATTTGTGGCCGGCGGTGAGCGCAGCCACCGCGCCGAGCTCGGCGAGCAGGTCGAGGCCGTCCTTGATGCCGCGCGAGTCGGGCGGGGTGAGGAACGGGAACGCGGCGATGTCGCCGAGGCCCAGCGAGATCATCTGCAGGATGACCGCGGCCAGGTTCGTGCGCAGCACCTCCGGCTCGGTGTACTCAGGCCGGCGGGTGAAGTCCTCCTCCGAATAGAGGCGGATGGCGATACCGTCGCTGGTGCGGCCGCTTCGGCCCGAGCGCTGGTTCGCGGAGGCCTGCGAGATGGCCTCGATCGGCAGCCGCTGCACCTTCGAGCGCACGCTGTACCGGCTGATCCGGGCGGTCCCGGCGTCGATGACGTAGCGGATGCCCGGCACGGTCAGGCTGGTCTCCGCCACGTTCGTCGCCAGCACGATGCGGCGTCGCACGCCGGCGACCTTAGACGGCTGGAACACCTTGTGCTGGTCGGCGGAGGAGAGCCGCCCGTACAGCGGCAGGATCTCGGTGGGGCTGGTGCGCCCCGAGGAGGCGTACTTGCCCTGCAGGGCGTCCGCGGCGTCCCGAATCTCGGTCTCACCGCTGAGGAAGACCAGAACATCGCCGTTGGACTCCCGTTCGAGCTCATCGAGCGCGGCGGAGATTCCCTCGATGTAGTCCCTGTCCACCGTGGGCGCGGCATCCGTCGTGTCGTCGTCGTCGCCGTCCATCGCCTCGACGACCAGCGGCCGGTAGCGGATCTCCACCGGGTAGGTGCGCCCGGAGACCTCGATGATCGGGGCCGGCGTGCCGTCGGGCGTGGCGAAATGCTCGGCGAAGCTCTGCGGGTCGATCGTCGCGGAGGTGATGATGAGCTTGAGGTCGGGGCGCTGCGGCAGCAGCTGACGCAGGTAGCCGAGCAGGAAGTCGATGTTGAGGCTGCGCTCGTGCGCCTCGTCGATGATGATCGTGTCGTACTTGCGCAGCAGACGGTCGCGGTGCATCTCGTTGAGCAGGATGCCGTCGGTCATCAGCTTGATGCGGGTGTCCGGGCCGACCTGGTCGGTGAACCGCACCTGGTAGCCGACCGTCTGGCCGACTTCCTGTCCGAGTTCCTCGGCGATGCGTTCAGCGATCGTGCGCGCGGCGAGACGGCGGGGTTGCGTGTGGCCGATGTTCTCCCGGCCCAGCTCGAGGCAGATCTTCGGCAGTTGGGTGGTCTTGCCGGAACCCGTCGCGCCGGCGACGATGACCACCTGGTTGTCACGGATGGCGCGCGCGATATCCTCCCGGCGCTGGCTGACCGGGAGCTCGGGTGGGAAGGTGACTTCGACGGGGATCATGAGCCTTCCATCGTATGACCTCGCGGTGAACGACGGATGCTGCCCGGGTTCGCCTGTGATCGGCCCGACGGCTGTGGCTGTATCGGCGCGTTTTTAACCGCACGATGTTAGCATCAAAGAATGATCAACGACGAAGGGACGGGGGACCGGCACGCCGCCCTTGCCTCCGACGCGCGCCGCCAGGTGCTCGACCTCCTGATGGGATCGGCCACCCCGCTCGACGCCGCCGCGGTCGCGGCGCGCATCGGACTGCACGTGACGACCGCCCGGTTCCATCTCGATCAGCTCGAGAACGCCGACCTGATCCGGCGCGCCGTCGGGCGCGCGGGGACGCGTGGCCGCCCGCGAATCCTCTTCACCGCTGGACCCGCCGCCCGGGAAGGCGGCGCCCAGCACGATCTGAGCCGGGTGCTGGCCACCGCGCTCGCCGAGGACGCCGACAGCGGGCGGGCCCGGGCAATCCGCGCCGGTGAGACCTGGGCCGAGAGCTACGCCGACGAGCTGCGGGGGAGCGCCGCGGAGGGCATCGCGCCGCTGCTGAGTATCCTCGACCGGCTCGGCTTCGATCCGGAGCTGGTTTCGGCGGTGGAGCCGGCTCCGGCTTCGGAAGCCGAGTCCGCGGCGGACGACGGTGCCTCCGACGGTGTCGCCGACGTTGCCGCCCCGCTGATCACCCTGCTGGCCTGCCCGTTTCGCGCCGATGCGCGGGACGCCCCCGACGTCATCTGCTCGGTGCACCTGGGCCTCGTGCGCGGGGTCGCCCGCGAGCTCGGCCACGACCCGGACCAGGTCGGGCTGCGCCCGTTCGTGGGTCCCGAGCTGTGCCATTTGCACCTCGGAAGCGAGTGGGCCGAGCCGAGCCCGCCGGCCGGGTGAGCGCGCAGCCCGACGACGTGAACTGACGCGCTCCGCCTCGCGCGGTCTCGTTCCGCCCTGCCGCCACCGGGAATAACAGCCCGGGAGGAGGGTTAGGTTGGGGAGGGCGGGAACCGCCCGGCGAGGAAGATGACGGATGAACCCGATCGAGTGGCTTTTCGACGCACAGCTGCAGATCGGAACCCAGACCATTCTTTGGCGCGAGATCATCGGCAACGCCTTCGGCATCCTGAGCGCCGTCGGCGGGATGCGCCGTAAGGTGTGGGCCTGGCCGATCGGAATCGCGGGCAACGTGCTGCTGTTCACGGTGTTCCTCGGCGCCGTGTTCGGCACGCCCAACCCGGTCAATCTGCTCGGCCAGGCCGGACGGCAGATCATGTTCATCGTCGTGTCGATCTTCGGCTGGGTCCAGTGGTCCACCCATCGTCGGGGGAGCGCGCAGGCTGCCGTGGCCCCGCACTGGGCCGGTGCTCGCGCGCGCATCCTGCTCGGATTCGGGCTCGTCGCGGGCACTCTGGTGCTCACGCCGGTCTTCCGTGCGCTCGGCTCGTTCGAGCCCGTCTGGGCCGATGCCTGGATCTTCACCGGCTCGTTGCTGGCCACGTACGGCATGGCGAAGGGCTGGACCGAGTTCTGGCTGATCTGGGTGGCGGTCGACATCGTCGGGGTGCCGTTGCTGCTCAGCGCCGGCTACTACGCCTCGGCCATCCTCTACATCTTCTACGGCGCGTTCACCCTCGCCGGCTTCTTCGTCTGGATGAGCGTGCAGCGCCGCGCCCGCAGGGCCCTCGCGGTCGACCTGGTGGCCGCCCGGCTCTGACCGGCCCTGACCTGCTCCGCTCAGGTTCGTTGAGGAAATACGCAGGGAGCGTCGGGCCGGGGACAGCGGCACAATGGAGGCATGTCCAATCACCTCGCCGACGCAATCAGCCCCTATCTGCGCTCGCACGCCGACAATCCCGTTGCCTGGTTCGGCTGGGGTTCGGAGGCTTTCGTGGAGGCTCGGCTGCGGGATCTGCCCGTGCTCGTCTCGATCGGCTACTCGACCTGCCACTGGTGCCACGTCATGGCCCGGGAGAGCTTTAGCGACCCGGAGCTCGCCGATTACCTGAACCGGCACTTCGTGAGCATCAAGGTCGACCGGGAGGAGCATCCCGAGGTCGACGCCAGCTACCTCGCCGCGGCCAGCGCCTTCGTGGGCGGGCTCGGCTGGCCGCTCAACGTCTTCGTCACCCCCGACGGGCAGGCTTTCTACGCCGGCACCTACTTTCCGCCGCTGCCGTTGCCGGGGCATCCGTCGTTCCGGCAGGTGCTTGAAGCGGTGACGGATGCCTGGACGAACCGCCGCGCCGAGGTCACCGCGAGCGCGTCCCTCGTCGCCGAGACGCTCGCGGCCGCCGCCGCACGACAGGGTGCCGGCGGAGCGCTGCCCGGCCCCGCCGCGCTCGACCGGGTCCAGGCCGAACTCGTGGGCCTGGAAGACCCCCGCTTCGGCGGATTCGGCGGCGCGCCCAAGTTTCCCATAGCGCCGGTGCTGGGGTTTCTGCTCGGCCGGCCGGGTGTCGTGGGACAGGTCCCGGAAGCGCAGGCCCTCGCCCTGCGCACCCTGAAGCGCATGGGTGCCTCGCCCCTGCGCGACCCGGTGGAGGGCGGTTTCTTCCGCTACGCCGTGAACCGGGACTGGAGCGACCCGCACTACGAGCGGATGCTCTACGACAACGCGCAGCTGCTCGACCTCTACACCCAGGCCTGGCAGCTCACCGGCGAGAAATGGGCGCAGACGGTCGCGGAGGGTGTCGCCGGGTTCCTCACGACCGTGCTGCGCCTGCCCGGCGGCGGGTTCGCCAGCGCCCAGGACTCCGAGAGCACCGTTGCCGGTCGCCGCGTCGAGGGCTTGTACTACACCCTGGACGAGGACGCCCGGCGGCAGGAGGAGCCGCCCGCGCTCGATGAAAAGGTGCTCACCGGCTGGAACGGCCTTGCCATCAGAGCCCTGGCCCGCGCCGGGTTCGCCCTCGCCGATCCCGACCTCACGACGGCGGCCGCGAGGGCCGCCGACCACCTGCTCACGCGTCACCTGCGCCGGGACGGCAGCCTCGTGCGGGCCTCCATCGCGGGGCGCACGTCTGCCGCTCAGGCCACCCTGGAGGACTTCGGGATGTGTGCACAGGGTCTCCTCGAGCTTGCTCTGGCCACGGGCGAGGTGCGCTATGCCACGGCCGCGCGCCGGCTCATCGACGGCACGCTGGGGGGAACGGATGCCAAAACGGTACCGTCCGCCACCGACATCCCCGGCTCCGGCACTCCCGGTACCAATGCCCCCACCGACGCCGCCGGCACGGCCGGCACTGTCGCCGGCGGGATGCCGTTTCGCGCTCCCGACGGGCCCGACCCGGTGCTTGCCGCGCAGGGACTCGCCCTGGACGTCGACCCGTCGGAGGGGGCCTACCCGTCCGGGATCACGGCGACCGCAGAGGCGGCGAACCTGCTCTACCTGCTGACCGCCGACGACCGCTATCGCGCGGCCGCCGTTGCCGCGATGGCGGCCCTCGCCGAGCGCGCACTCGAACGCCCGCTCGCCTTCGGGGCGGCCCTGCGACTGTCCGGCATTCTGACCGGCCCCGTGGAACAACTCGTGGTGGTCGGGGCGGACGTGGTCGGGCCGGGGGCAGGGCCGGACGCGGCCGCCCCCGAGCAACCCGCCGCACTGCTCGACGCGGTGCGCCGACGCGGGAGCGGGCTCGTCGCATCCGTCACCGAGGTTCAGGCGCAGGCCTTCGCCGACGCCGGCTTCGAACTGTTCCGCGGCCGGGTCGCACACCAGGGTCTGCCGACGGCCTACCTCTGCCGTGACTTCGTCTGCCGCCTGCCCGTCACCGATCCCGCCGACCTGCCGATGGCCTGACCCGGACGGAGGCTGGTCGGCCCGGTGGCCGCGCCGGGAACAGAATGGACAGATGGGCATACAGATCAAGCGGGTCTACGACGAACTTTCCGCGAGCGACGGGACCCGGGTGCTGGTCGACCGGCTGTGGCCGCGCGGAGTCTCGAAGGAGGAAGCCCGGCTCGACGCCTGGCTGAAGCAGATCGCGCCCAGCCCGGAGCTGCGCCGGTGGTGGAACCACGACCGGGCACTTCTGGATGAGTTCGCGGTGCGCTACCGGGCCGAACTCGACACCGCACCCGAGACGACGGCGGCCGTGCAGGAACTCCGCACGCTCATCGCCCGCGACGAGGAGAAGCAGACGACAACCACGCTGGTCTACGGCGCTCGGGACCCGATGGTGAACCACGCCAGGATCCTGGCCGAGTATGTGATTGACAGGGCCTGACCCGTTCGCCTGACCCGATACCTGAGCGGAAATCGCGCCGGCCGTCGGGCCTCCGAAGTAACTACAAGCCGGTAACCTCAAGCCGGCAACCTCACGCCAGCCGACCTCATCGGTCTGCGCCGACGACCGAACGGACTCCGGCGATGGTTCCCGAAATCACCATCGGGGCCGTACTCCTGGCCACCGCGTCCAGCATGGTCGTCGGCGCGATCGGGTACTCGCAGCTGGCGTTCGGTACCTCCTGGATGACAGCCGTCGGCCACGACGAGGAAAGCCTGCGCACGGGTTCGACCGCGATCACCGGGCGGTCCCGTCACCGCGGCGAGCGGGGGACGCAGAAGACGTAGAATAACAACGGCGCCACCGCGTTCCGCCGGCTGCTTCGCTCCGGTCTCTGAACCGGTCGTTGCTGTCCGGCATCAACGGACGCACTCTCCCCGGCACTGCGTGTGGTTGCCTCGTGAATGAGTGTTCCCAATTCTTCTCGAGGAGGACCATGGCCACGTTCGATCGCCCGGAAACCGAGCGTCGCTCCTCGAACGAACCGGCAGACAACCTGCCCGTGCTGACGCTGAGCCAGGAACCCGAGCTCGTGCTGCTCTCACCCGACCCGCGCACCCGCCGTTTCGACCGTGATGACGTGGTCGTGCGCAAGGGCGAGATCAACTTGATCAACGGTCACTTCACCCCCCACGAGTCGATGGTCAAGGACCTCCTCGCGGTCCGCGACGCGCTCGAACGGGCCGGCATCGACTTCCTGCTCGTGCGCGGCGACGGGGACCGCCCGGTGATCGCGGTCGACCGCAAACGCCGCAAGAACCTCACCCGCATCCTTGCGGAGGCTTTCGCGAACGAGCCCTTCTACGCCAAGCCCCTCGACGGGAATCTGACCCCGGCCCTGCTCCTGGCGGACGGCGCCCTGACGACGCTGCGCAAGTCATCCGTCTTCCGGGTCTACCGACCGCGCATCGAGCCGATCGGCCGCCTGCGCTACGGCGCCGAAACGGCCTTCCAGTTCGAGCTCTGGCACTTCGGCGACGATGAGATCGTCGCGCCCGTCGAGAACTCGCTGATGCGGGCACGTCTGCCGCGTTCGGAGGCCCGCGAGACCACGATCGACCTCTTCGGGCGCACCTGGCGCACCCTGCAACACATGTTCGACGACCTGGCCAGCGACGTCAGTTTCGACATCGACATGGTCTTCTCCTGGGTCGACGGCTCGTCCAGTGATTTCCAGCGTGAACGGGCCAAGCGCATGCAGGCCTATGTCGTCGGAGACGGCGACGATTCGGATGCCCGTTTCCGCCAGATCGACGAGCTCAAGTACGCCCTCCGCAGCGTCTACATGTTCGCGCCCTGGGTGCGCCGCATCTTCATCGCCACGGATTCGCCGGCCCCTGTGTGGCTGGCCGAGCACCCGCGCGTCACCATCATGCGCAGCGAGGATTTCTTCCCCGACCTGAGTGTTCTGCCCACGCACAACTCGCACGCCGTGGAGAGTCAGCTGCACCGCATCCCCGGACTGGCCGAGCATTTCCTCTATTCCAACGACGACATGTTCTTCGGCCGCCCTGTCGGACCGGAGCTGTTCTTCTCTCCGGGCGGCGTGACCAAGTTCATCGAGGCATCCACCCGGATCGGCCTCGGCGAGAACAACACCAGCCGCAGCGGGTTCGAGAACGGCGCCCGGGTCAACCGCGCCCTGCTGCGCGATCGGTTCGGCAAGGTCACCACGCGGCACCTCGAGCACACGGCGGCGCCGCTCCGCAGGAGTGTGATGCAGGAACTCGAAGCGGAGTTCCCCGGCGATTTCGCCCGCACTGCGGCCAGCCAGTTCCGCTCAGCGACCGATATCTCGGTCACGAACTCGCTGTACCACTACTACGCGCTGATGACCGGGCGGGCGGTCGAGCAGACCCAGGCGCGCTCACTGTACATCGAAACCACGCTGAAGCTGGCACTGCGTCAGATGAACGCCCTGCGCAAGCGCCGCGACCAGGACATGTTCTGCCTGAACGACGGAAGCAACCCGGAGATCTCCGACGAGGTTCGCCGCGCGGCCGTGACCGACTTCCTCGAACGTTACTTCCCGATCGTCGCCCCGTGGGAACGCGAGAACCAGCTCGTTCCCGGCCAGGCCGGGCACACGCCGCCGTCTAGTGCAGAACCGGGATCGGTGTGGTCATCGGGGGTTCGCGGAACGTTGGCAGAGTACCCGCGGGCATGATCCGGATGTTGTCGCCGGCGAGCCGTCGCGCACTTTCCGTCGCGTCGACGTAGTCCAGCGCCGGGTAGTCACCCAGCGGAACGACCGAGTGCAGTATCGTGTCAGCGAACACATGCACGAGGTTGAAGGTGCGTGCCCCGTCGCGGCCCCGCGTGCCGCCGACCGGAACATTCAGGTCCTGGGTGTAGCAGGTGGCCGACGCCACCGACACCGGAATGCCCGCGAACGTCGCGGTCGAGGAGTAGTGCAGGTGCCCGGCGAGGATGCTGCGCACATCCGAGCCGCGCAACACCTGTGCAAGACGGGCCTGGCCGCGCAACTCGACCGACACGGCCAGGTCGAGCACGCTCGGCACGGGCGGGTGGTGCATGGCCAGAATGGTGCCGTCCGGCGCCGGAACGCTCAGCTGGCCGGCCAGCCAGCGCAATTGGTCGTCGGTCACGGCGCCGTGGTGGTGGCCGGGAACGGAGGTGTCGAGCGTGATCAGGCGCAGGCCGCCGATGTAGTCGACGTGGTCGATCGGCTCGGTGGTCGCCGGCTCGTTCAGCAGCGTGCTGCGGAACGCCGCCCGATCGTCGTGGTTGCCCATCACCCAGAAGACGCGGGCACCGAGCCGCGCCGCGGCCGGCTCGACGATTAGTTGAGCGGCCCGGTAGGCATCCGGTTCGCCCTTGTCGGCCAGGTCACCCGTGATGATGATGGCGTCGGGTCGGCCGGAGGAGGCTTCGACCTCCGCGAACAGCTGCGCGAGATGGGCGGTGCTGTCGACCTGGTCGTACAGGCGCCCGCCGTTCGCAAGCAGGTGGGTGTCGCTGAGGTGGAGTAGAAAATGATCCGGCTTGGGGTATTCGGCCGTTCGAATGTTCACGGAGCATCCATTCGTTGGGGCTAAGAGCTCTTCGAAGAGTTGGCTGACTCTACTCTGATTATTTGAGCAGCATGAGCTGAACCTTAGGTGAATGCCAGGCGAACACGGTGAAGAACCCGGGTGTTTCGCCTCCGGGCCCGTCGTCACCGCGAGATCAGGACGTGGTCTCCTTCGTACCCTCTTGCGCCTGCAACGGCTGCTCGGCCGAGGTGGCTCACCGAGGGATGGGTCAGGCCCGAGGTCCGAACGGAGTCAACCGCGCCGCCGCGTGCGAAGCTAGAGCGTGCGCACCTCTTCGTCGATCAGCCCCGTTCGCTACCTGGTGGGGGCGTTCGTCGCAATCATCCTGTTCGCCGGGCTCTACCTCTACTTCGTGCGCACCCTCTCCGGCCAGACCATGGACCAGCTCGCCTTCGACGGCGCGGAGTTCGGACGCCGCAGCGTCACCCCGCTCGCGCAGGAGCTGCTGGATGCCGTTCCGCTGGTCTCCGTCATCGCCGGACTGCTGCTCACCGGGGTCGTGACCGTCGTTCGGCGCAACGGCAGGACCCTGATCGTGGCCTGCGGGGTAGCGCTGGCCGCCGTGTTGAGCACTCAGCTGCTGAAGATCATGCTCCTGACCCGGCCGGACCTCGGAGTGGAGGGCTACGACGGCAACTCGTTCCCCTCGGGACATACAACGGTGGCGGCGGCATCCGCTCTCGCCGTTTTCCTGGTCGCGAGTCCCCGCACGCGCGGCCTCGCCGCCCTCGGCGGTTCCGGCTTCGCCATCCTGGCCGGGGTCGCCACGCTGGCGAACGGCTGGCATCGGCCCAGCGATGTCATCGCGGCTCTGCTCGTCGTGGCGGTCTGGGGTTGCGTGGCCGGCCTGGTGCTGACCCGCGGCCCGTGGTCGATGGGCGGTGCACCGCGCGGCGGGACGAACGCCCGCCCGCCCAGAGTCGACCGCCTGCAGCTGCGCATCCTGATCCCGTTCGCCGCGGTCGCGGTCGCCGCGTTTCTGGTCACGTACTTCCGTGCGTTCGGCGATACCCCGGGAACCCTCATCGCGTACATCGGCGGCGTCACCGCGATCGTTGCCGCGGGGCTCGGGATCGGGTTCACGGGCATCCGTTTGTTCGCCCCACTGCCCTGATCTGACGGCATTTACGGGGGTGTGCCGGGCCGTGCCCACGTGTAACACTTGGGCTATGCCCGTCACTCTTAGAGCGCTCCAGACCGTGGTCCCCCCGACAGTACTGATTCAGGATCAGGTGCGCGACATCTTCGCCGCCCAGCCGGGACTCAGCCGCCTGGCCCAGCGCCTGGTGACCGCGTCGTTCAACCTGTCCGGGATCGACACCCGGCACACCGTCATTGACGAGCTCACTCTCGACAAGGCGTCGTCCGATCCCCAGTTCTTCGACGCCGCCACGCAGGAGCTGCTCAAGCCGAGCACCCGGGTGCGCAACGAGCTCTACATCGTGGAGGCGACGAAGCTGTTCGTCGAGGCCGGGCGACGGGCCCTCGAGGCGTGCCCCGGCATCGAGGCCTCGGACATCACGCATGTGGTTACCGTGTCGTGCACCGGGTTCTACGCTCCGGGACCCGACTACATGCTCGTGCGCGAGCTGGGCCTGAACCCCGCGACCCAGCGCTACCACCTCGGCTTCATGGGCTGCTACGCGTCGATGCCCGCCCTGCGCACGGCGAAGCAGTTCGTCGACGCCGACCCGAACGCCGTCGTGCTCGTCGTCAGCGCCGAGCTGTGTTCGCTGCACCTGCGCACCTCGGACGACCCGGACACGATCGTCGCCTCCTCGCTGTTCTCGGATGGAGCTGCGGCTGGGATCGTCAGCTCCCGCGCCCCCGCGGCGGGCGAGAACGCCCTCAACCTCGACCTGTTCGAGACCGTGATCACGCCTATCGGCGAGGGGGACATGGCCTGGAAGATCGGCGACGAAGGGTTCGAGATGATCCTCAGCACCTACGTGCCGCACATCATCGACCAGCACATCGAGGGGGCGCTGGCACCCCTCTTCGCGCGGGACGTCGCGCTCAGCGCAGTGTTGGCGCCGGCGCTTGTGCCTTCCAGGGTGCCGTCGCTCCTGCCTGCCGGGGTGCCGGAGGGTGTCTCGGCCGGGTCGGTCGCAACCCTGGTCGCACCGGTTGACGTCGCGCCGGTCACCACACCGGCCACCGCGATCGCGCACTGGGCGATCCATCCGGGCGGGCGCAGCATCCTGGACAAGACCGAGGCGAAGCTCGGGCTGAGCGAGGCGCAGCTCGTGCCCTCGCGGGAGACTCTCCGCACCTACGGCAACATGAGCAGCGCGACGATCCTGTTCGTGCTCAAGGCCATCCTCGACTCCCCGGCCACGGATGACGGCGAGCGGGTCTGCGCGATGGCGTTCGGCCCGGGGCTCACGGTCGAATCCGGGCTGATGACCGTCACCGCCGGGTAGCGGAAGTGGGCATCCCGTCGATGCATTTCCCTTCGGCGCGCCGATCGTCGCGGAGTCGTCCCTTCCTGGGCGTCTCGTCGCTGGGCGTTCCGTCGCTGCGCGTTCCGTCGCTGCGCCGGCGCGCGAGTGACGCCGTCGAGCTCATGGACGACCCCGACTGCGACCCCGTCAAACTCGCCAGCACCTACGCGAACTTCCGGTTTGTGAACGGCGTGGTGTCGGGGTGGCGCGGGATGTACCGCCGCGATATCCGGCCATCGCTGTCGAGCACTCGGGAGAGCACCCTGCTCGACGTCGGCTGCGGCGGCGGCGACGTGGCGCGGGCGCTGGCCCGCTGGGCCGCCCGGGACGGCCTGCGCCTGCGCATCACGGCCGTTGACCCGGATGCCCGCGCGCACGCCTACGCGATGAGTCTGCCCCCACTGCCCGGACTGACGTTTCGGCGGGCGCTCAGTTCCGATCTCGTCGCAGAAAGGCGCCGGTTCGACGTCGTCGTCTCCAACCATGTGCTGCACCACCTCACCGGCGAACAGCTCGGCGGACTGCTCGCCGACTCGGAACGGCTCGCCGCGCACCGGGTGCTGCACGCCGACATCGAACGCAGCCGGTTCGCGTACCTCGGCTTCGGGCTCGGCACCTGGCCGCTCTTTCGCCGGTCGTTCATCCGCGACGACGGGCTCACCTCCATTCGCCGCAGTTTTACGGCGGCCGAGCTGCGCGAGGTGGTGCCGCCCGGGTGGCAGGTGACGCGGGAACATCCGTCGCGCCTCGTGCTGCGCCGGGTGGTGCCGACCGGACCGGCGTCTGCCGGGCTCGCGCCGGCTGTGTCGGCGTCGGCTGTGTCGGTTCTTGCTGGCACGGCGTCGGCTGGGTCGGTTCTTGCTGAGACGGTGCCGGCGAGCGTGTCCTTTCCGGTCAAAAGTGACCGGCGCAACGGGCACTCTCGACCGGAAAGGGAACCTGAACGCGTGCACGTGCACGAGCGGGGGCAGGCGAACGACAGCGGGGCACGGGTTCGGGACGTGATCGTGGTCGGCGGGGGACCGGTGGGCATCCTGCTCGCTGGACTGCTGGCGGTGCGCGGTGTCGACGTGGAGGTGGTCGAGCAGCGAGCCAAGCCGTCGCTGCGATCCCGGGCCATCGGCATCCACCCGCCGTCGTTGCGGGCTCTGGAGCAACTGGGCGTGGCAGAAGAGGTGCTCGCCCGGGCGGTGCGCATCCGCGGCGGTGTGGTGCGCTCGGACGGGCGCACGCTGGGCCGACTGGCGTTCACCGAAACCGTCGACCGGATGCAGAGCGTGATCTCTCTGCCGCAGTTCGAGACCGAGGCCGTGCTGCGCGCGCGCTTCGCCGAACTCGCGCCCGGCCGGCTGCGCGGCGGCGTAACGGTGACCGGGGTGTCCGAGCGCGGTGGTCGGGTCGCGGTCGAGACGGCTAAGACAGTCGAGACGGCGAAGCCAGGCGGGACGCACGGGACGGTCGAGGGGATCGGGACGGGCGGGACGGGCGAGGGGGGCGTGTCTGCCGGCGAAACTCTCGAGGCTCGCTACGTGGTCGCCGCCGACGGCGCCCGCAGTCTCGTGCGCGACCTACTCGGCATCCGCTGCACCGCGCGCACCGGCGGCGAGACGTATCTGATGAGCGACTACCCCGACACGGGGGAGCATCTCGGGGAGGCCGTGCTCTTCTTCGAGCGGGGTGGTGTGGTCGAGTCGTTCCCGTTGCCGGGAGGCCGACGCCGCTGGGTGGCCATGACCCCGACCCTGCAGGCCGATGCGACGTCCGACGACCTGGCTGCGCTCATCCGTGCCCGCACCGGCACGCAGCTGCCTCCGACGACCGCGGAGGCCAGCGCCTTCTCGGTGCAGCAGCGCCTCGCCACGAGACTTGTAGCGGGACGGGTCGTGCTCATCGGCGACGCGGCGCACCAGATCAGCCCGATCGGCGGGCAGGGCATGAACCTCGGGTGGCTCGACGCGCTGCAACTGGCCCCGGCGCTGGAGCGGGCGCTGCGGGATCCGGAGGCCGCTTCAGGCGTGCTCGGGGATTACGACCGCCGCCGCCGGCGCAGCGCTCGGATGGCCGCCCGGCAGGCCGACTTCAACATGGCGATGGGCGGACCCGTGCAGGGGCTTCGCCTGCGCGCGCGGAACGGCCTCGTGCGCGCCCTCGCGGCGCCGCCCGCCAGCGCCGTGCTCGCCCGCGCCTTCACCATGCGCTGGCTGTAGCTCGCCGCCGCCGGTGCGCCCGCTCGACTCGATCGGCCCGGTGCGCTGGGGCTAACTCAGGAGAAACGTGCGGATGGTGTGGCCGAATCGCAGAACTCAGCGCAAACATGCGGAAATTTGCGGGGGCTCGGCCGCCGCTCGCCGGAATCTCCTGAGTTGGCCACGACGTGTGCGCGGCGGCTGCTGCTGCTGCCCGATTCGGGGTGCAGGTCGGTCCGTGCGCACAACTCCTCCAATTCGGCGGAGCTGCGGCACGGATGCCCGGGACGCCTGGGCGGTTCCGGGCACTCACCGGAATTGGCAGGAGTTATGCGCCGGGGCGATGGATGACCCGGGCCGGCCGGGTGGTGCGGGCTGGGCAGGGCTGGCCCGGTCGGGCAGGTCGTTGGGGCTAACTCAGGAGAAACGAGCGCACGGTGCGGTCGGCCCGCAGAATCATGCGAAACTTCGCGGGGCTGGGACCGCTGCTCGTGGAATCTCCTGAATTAGCCACGGAATGGAAGGCGCAGCTGGGTGTGCACGGTGAGATGGGTCGGCCGACGGGCCGCGGCGAGCCGGGCCGGCCGACGGGCCGGACCGGGCCGCGGC